>JAIBAS010000317.1 GCA_019695075.1 Promineifilum sp.
GAGCAGCCTGGAGTTGTCTGTGGACGATAATATCCGGATAGCGCCGAATTGGAGAGGTAAAATGCGTGTAAAAGGGCACAGCGAGGGCAAAATGGAAAAAATCGCCCTGTTCCACTTCGCCGGCGCGTGGGAGGAGGAGCGCGACGGCTCGCGGGTGATCGTCGGCGTGGGGATGGGCGTCTCCGGGCCGAGCGACTCGCCCGCGCCGCCGCCGACGTTGGGGTCGGACAGGTCGAGGTTGGGGTCGGCCGGGGCCTGGGGGGTGCGGGCGCAGGCGGCCGGCAGCAGCAGCAACAGCAGCAGGAGCAGGGCGAGGAGACGGCGCTTGGCGTGCATCGGGGGGATTATAGCAGATCGTGGGGAGGGGAAAGGGCGGAAGGATGAAGGATGAACGGTGTCACTGGTGTCACTAGTACCGGCGGTGTCACTTGTTTTGAGAGGGGACACTCGTATTTTTGTACTTTGCGTGCCTGGCGATCAACTGTGACATTTGTGACGCAAATGACACTTGTGACATTCGATCCATGAGGCGGTTCATATCGAATGTGTTGATCATCCGGGCGCTGGGGTTGATTGTGGGGCGGAGGGTGAGGGAGGAGTCCGACATTAGTGACGCTTCTGACACTTGTGACATTCGATCCATGAGGCGGTTCATATCGAATGTGCTGATCATCAGGGCGCGGGGGTTGATTGGGGGGCGGATGGTGAAGGAGGAGGGGCAGGCTAACAATGGTGTCAGTGGTGACACAAATACCGCTGGTGTCACTAGATCTATGAGTTGGTTTGTACAAACAACATTGATCGCGGGAGCTGCTCAGCAAATAGCGGAGGTAAATGAAATAGATATCAGTATAGATCGAATAACGAATGTAAGAGTAGGGCGCATCCTTACCAAGATGTGTCTGAAGAATGATAGAAGATCACATGGAGGTAAGAGAGGATAGATAGTAACTCTGGAGGAGGTGATCCGTTGGGCTTCTAGCTATGGGTTAGATCCAAGTACGATAACAGGGATCAACAATCTACAAATACAAGTGTCACCTCTCAATACAAGTGACACCAGTGGTATTTGTGCCACCACCGACACCATTGGGCGTGGTCAACACCCTATCCAGTGGCCAGGAGCACTCTAAAATGGAAACGCCACCTCAGGAAACAAATGTCAGAAGTGTCAGAAGTGTCAGTGATGTCAGTGCCGGAAGCCAGGCACTCCGTGACAGACCTATCCAGTGGGCAGGAGAACTCTCAATTGCAAACGGCACTTCACCATACGAATGTCACAACCGTCACAACCGTCACAACCGTCACAAATGTCACAGTTGTGGCCAGGCACGCAAAGTACAAAAATACGAGTGTCCCCTCTCAAAACAAGTGACACTGCCGGTACTAGTGACACCAGTGACACCGTTCATCCTTCATCCCTCATCCCTCATCCTTCATCCCTCATCCCTCATCCTTCATCCTTCATCCTTTCCCTTCAGTCGCCCCGTAAGCCCGGCCGCGTATAATTGACGGCAAACCACCGAGGAGGCACACCCACTTTATGGTCGAACTCATCTGGGACGGCAAGTACGACGCCAACGGCCGGCGCGTGGCCCCACCGCGCCTGAAGCTGCCCTTTCAGACGGTCGAGACGGTCAACGAGAGCGCCGAGTTGCGCCAGCGCTCGCTCTTCGGCGGCCCGCGCGAGACCGGCTGGCGCAACCGCCTCATCTGGGGCGACAAAAAGTACGTCCTGCCCGCCCTGCTGGACGAGTTCGCCGGCAAGGTGGATTTGATCTATATTGACCCGCCGTTTAATGTGGGGGCGGATTTCTCATATCAACTTGAAGTTGAAGACGCACACTTCACAAAAGAAGCAAGCGTCATTGAACAGAAAGCATACAGGGACACGTGGGGACGAGGGCTTGACTCTTACCTTGCTTGGTTCGATGAAGCTGTTAGGTATCTGCACGAATTACTGAGCGAAAAGGGCAGTATCTATGTTCACATAGACTGGCATGTTGGGCATTATGCAAAAGTGTTGCTGGACGACGTATTTGGCTACGAAAGCTTTAGGGCTGATATTACGTGGAAACGCACTGCAGCGCATAATGACACTCGGGGAATTGGCGTAGTTAATGATTCCATCCTCTATTATGGCAAGTCACAGAACTCCCCGTACTTTCCACAATTCGTTCCCTATGATCAGGACTATCTTGATACGTTTTATCGTCATTCCGAGGATGACGGACGGAGATACAGGCTTCATCAAATTGAGCGAAACCCTGCGCTTGGCGTTCGGCCGAATCTTAAGTATGAATATCAAGGCTATACACCAAGATATGGATGGATGGTAGAGGAAGGTAAGCTCAAGGAATTTGATGAGAAAGGGATGTTGGTTTGGTCATCCAATGGAAAACCGCAGCGAAAGATATATCTAGAGGAAGAAAAGGGAAGGCCATTACACAATATTTGGGATGATATTCCTCCGGTCCAAAGTCAATCCAAAGAGCGTACTGGATACAATACCCAAAAGCCGGAGACTCTCCTCGAACGCATCATCAACGCCTCCTCCAACGCAGGCGACCTCGTCCTCGACTGTTTCTGCGGCAGCGGCACGACAGCGGCCGTGGCCGAACGGCTGGGGCGGCGCTGGATCGCCGCCGACCTGGGCCGCTTCGCCATCCACACCACGCGCAAGCGGCTGCTGGGCATGGCCGACGTGCGGCCGTTCGTCGTCCAGAATCTGGGCAAATACGAGCGGCAGGCGTGGCAGGCGGCCGAGTTTGGTGGGCCGGAGCGGGCGGCCGAGGTCGTCGGCCAGTATCGCCGCTTCATCCTCGACCTCTACGGCGCGCGCCCCGTGCCCGGCTACGTCTGGCTCCACGGCGTGAAGGGCGGGCGCATGGTCCACGTCGGCCCGGTCGATTCGCCCATCACCCCGGCCGACGTCGGCCAGATCGCCCTCGAATTCCGCAAGGCGATGGGCACGGGCAAAGACGCCCCGGCCCAGGCGGCGGTGGACATCCTCGGCTGGGACTTCGCCTTTGAACTGAACGAGGTCGCCCGCCAGCAGGCCGAGGCCGCCAACCTGAAGGTTCACTTCGTCCGCATCCCGCGCGAAGTGCTGGAACAAAAGGCCGTCGATCAGGGCGACATCCGCTTCTTTGAACTGGCGGCGCTGGATTTGGAGGTGGGGCAGACGAAGCGCGACGTCAGCTTGCGCCTGACCGATTTCGTCATCCCGCCCGACGACGTGCCCGACGACGTGCAGCGGGCGATCAGCCATTGGTCGCAATGGATCGATTACTGGGCCGTCGATTGGGACAACAAGAGCGGACTCATGTCCGCCGACACATTCCACAACATGTGGCAGGCCTATCGCACGCGGACGAAGAAGAAAGCCGCCGGGCCGTCGCTGCAATTGCAGACCACCCACCGCTACGAAGAACCGGGCGAATACACCATCATGGTCAAGGTCATCGACATCCTGGGCAATGACACGACCAAAACGGTGAGGGTGAGCGTCCCGTAGAGAGAGGCTAACAATGGCACGACGAACCAAAACCGATCCAGCGCAAGCTTCCTTCCTGCAACCGGCCCTGAAGACCGCGCCCTGTGTGCCCGCCATTCGCGAGGCGGTCAGGGCCTGGGCCGCGGGCGGCTACAAGGGCGTGACGCCGACGACGCGGACGCTGCTCAACTACTGGTTCCAGAATGACCACCGCCGGCCCGACGGCCGGCCGTTTCGCTATCACCCCTTCCAGCGCGAGGCCATCAAGACGCTCATCTACCTGTATGAGGTCGTCAGGGTGCGGCGGTTCGGCGAACTGGTGGGCCAGTATGCCCCGTTGGGGATGAAGGACACGCTGCGGCTGCTGCAATACGACGATTTCGCCCGCTACTGCGTCAAGATGGCGACGGGCAGCGGCAAGACCAAGGTCATGTCGCTGGTCGTGGCCTGGCAATACTTCAACGCCGTCCTGGAAGACAGCGCCGCCTATGCCGCCACGACGCTCATCATCGCCCCCAACGTCATCGTCTTCGAGCGATTGAAGGAGGACTTCGAGGGCGGCCGTGTCTTCCGGACAGACCCGCTCATTCCCAGGGAGCTGGCTATCTATTGGGACGTGGACTTCTACATGCGCGGCGACGGCGAACGGGCCAGTTCGCAGGGCGCGGTCTACGTCACCAACATCCACCAGCTCTACGGGCGCGAGGAGACGGACGCGAGCGACGAGCCGGCGGTCATGACGCAGATTCTGGGCCGCAAGCCGCCGGCGCAGATCGCCGCCGTGGAGTCGTTCGAACCGCGCCTGCTGGCCCGCGGCGGCCCGCTGCTGGTCATCAACGACGAAGCCCACCACACCCACGACGAGGGCAGCGAGTGGCTGAAGACCATTCGCCGCCTGAGCGACGGACTGGCCGCCGCGGGGCGCGACGGCCTCATCCAACTCGACCTGTCGGCCACGCCGCGCTATAGCAAGGGGGCGCTGTTCACCTGGACGGTGTTCGATTACCCGCTGAAGCAGGCGATTCTCGATAACGTCGTCAAGCGGCCGTTCAAGGGCATCATCAAGGACATGCAGGAGGTTCCATCGGACATCGCCAGCGTGCGCTATGCCCCTTACCTGACAGCCGGCGTCGAGCGCTGGCGGGAGTACCGCGACCAGTTGGCCCCGCTGGGCAAGAAGCCGGTGCTCTTTATCATGCTGAACAGCACCAACGACGCCGACGACGTGGCCGACTACCTGCGTCAGAAGTATCCGGCCGACTTTGCCGGCGAGCGGCTCCACATCATTCACACCAACCGCGTCGGCGACGTGGCCAAGGGGGATGAGGACGACGCCCGGCAGATCGCCGCCGACATCGACCGGCCCGATAGCCGGGTGAACTGCATTGTCAGCGTCCTGATGCTGCGCGAGGGCTGGGACGTGCAGGCCGTGACGGTCGTCGTTGGCCTGCGGCCCTACACGGCCAAGGCCAACATCCTGCCGGAGCAGACGATCGGCCGCGGCCTGCGCCTCATGTTCCGCGGCGAGGGCGGGCCGCAGCCGGCCTTCCGCGAGCGGGTGGACGTGATTGGCAACAAGGCGTTCATCGAGTTCGTCGAGGAACTGGAACGCGAAGAGGAGATGGCTTTCGACACGTTCGAGGTCGGCAAGGACAAGGTCGCTATCGAGAGGGTCTTCCCTGATCCCGACAAGCTGGACCTGGACATTGTGCTGCCGCAGCTGGCCGATTTGCTGGAGCGCAAAAAGTCGCTGGCCGAAGAGATCGCCGCCATTGACGTGCGCCGGATCAGCGCCCCCCGATTGCCCAAGAAGCAGGGCGACGCCGCCGCGCAGGCATTTCGTTACGAGGGCTACGATATTCTGACGCTGGAAAAGCTCATTGAGCGCAACTATAGCGTGCCCACGGCCCAGACCGCCGGCGAGGTCATCGGCTACTATGCCAAACGCATTGCCGCCGATGTGAAGCTGCCGTCGCAATTTGCGGCGCTGGCGCCGAAGGTGCGCGAGTTCCTGAGCGATGTGGCCTTCGGCGAGAGAGTCGATCTCGAAGACGCGACGATCATTCAAGCCATCTCTCATCCGGTGGCGCAACACGTGACGGTGAAGGCTTTTGTGGCCCTGTTGCGCCAGGTCGTGATCGAGGAGCGAATGCCGGCGCTGGCCGGCGAGGGGCGGCCCCTGTCGGACTGCCCCGGCTATCCGTGGTCGCGGCCCATCGGCCAGGCGGCCAAGACAGTCTTCAACATGCTGGCCGCGGATAACCAATTCGAGCTGGCGTTCGGTCGCTTTCTGGAGAAGGCCGCTGACGTGGCCCGCTTCGCCAAGTTGCCGCGCGTCTTTGGCTTCACGATCACCTACACCGACGCCGTCGCCAATCTGCGCTATTACGAGCCGGACTTCGTCGCCGTGACGACCGACGGTGTGCATCACCTGATCGAGACCAAGGGGCAGGAGAACGTCGATGTGGCCCACAAGGATCGCGCGGCGCGGCTGTGGTGCGAGAATGCGTCGCTGCTATCGGGCACGCCGTGGGTCTACCACAAAGTGCCGCAAAAGGAGTTCGAAAGCTTGCAGCCGGACGACTTTGAAGACCTGATTGCCCTGGAGCCGATTGAGTTCACGTTTGAGTGAAGGAGCTAGGACGAAATGGAGTCGCGCGGCGATCATTGGCCAGTCGAAACTGGGCGTGGGGGCCGGCCATGAGAGCCATGCTCCTGCGCCTGTGGCAATGGCTCGGCCGCCTGTTGGGCGTCGCCCCGCCGGGTGAGGCCGGCCCGGTCTCGGCCACCGTTACCGTTCCCGCTCCTGTCTATGACGACGCCCAGCGAAGCGCGACCGCTGCGTCGCCGGTCGCGTCTCCGCCGGCCCCCGTTGCCCTACCGCCCCCGCCGCCGCCCCAGCTAGACCTGCACACGAACGAGACGCCGCGCTTCTGGGTTAAGTCCTCCCTGTTGACCCGGCCGGAGGGGCAGTTCTATCGTTCACTGCTGCGCGCCTGTGGCCAGACGTACCAGGCCATGCCCAAGGTGCGTCTGTGGGATTTCATCTACCTGGCCAACGACCCGCCGGAACGCAAGCAGCACCTCAGCCGGCTGTCCTGTCGCCACGTGGACTTCCTGCTGTGCGAGCCGTTGTCGTTGCGTCCGCTGCTGGTCATCGAGTTGGACGACCGCAGCCACACCAAGCCGGAAGCCATCGCCGCCGACCGCTACAAGGACGAACTGTTCGCCGCTGCCGGGCTGCCTCTGCTGCGCTTCGATCACGCCAACTACGCCGCTGGGGTCATTCGCCGGCGCATTGAGGAGGCGTTGGATAGCGAACCCCAGCCTTGATGCATGACCGACCCCCACCGCCCCCGCTACCACGTCCTGCCGCCGTCCGGTTGGCTGAACGACCCCAATGGCTTCATTTACCACCAGGGCGTCTACCACCTGTTTTACCAGCACAACCCCGCCGGCGGCTTCCACGCCGACATCCATTGGGGCCACGCGGTCAGCCCCGACCTGGCGCGCTGGCAACACCGCCCCATCGCCCTGGCCCCCACGCCCGACGGGCCGGACGCCGGCGGCTGCTGGTCCGGTTCGGCGGCCATCGTCGGCGGCCGGCCGGTGCTCTTCTACTCCGGCGTCTACCCGCAGACTGTTTGTATGGCCACCGGCGACGACGACCTGGACACGTGGGTCAAGCATCCCACCCCGCTCATCGCCGCCCCGCCGCCCGGCTTCGGCGGCGACCCGGCCGACTTCCGCGACCCCTACGTGTGGCGCGCGGGGGACACGTGGTACATGGTCATGGGGTCGCGCGTGCCTGGCGGCGGCGGCGCGGTGCTGCTCTACCGCTCGGCCGACGCGCGGGCCTGGGACTACGCCGGGCCGCTGCTCATCGGCGACCCGACCGCGCGCGAACCGCTGTGGACGGGCACGGTCTGGGAGTGTCCCAACCTGTTCCCGCTCGACGGTCGCCACGTTCTGCTGGTTTCCTATCAGGAGATGGCTACCGGCGAACTGCTCTACACCGGCTACACCGTCGGCGACTTCGACGGTCGGTGGCGAAGCGCCGGCCGGCCGCGCCTGCTGGAGCACGGCGGCAGCATGTACGCGCCGCAGGTGACAGTTGACGAAGCCGGGCAGGCCATCCTCATCGGCTGGCTGACGGAGGCGCGCCCGGCGGCGGCCCAACGCGCCGCGGGCTGGTCGGGCGTCATGTCGCTGCCGCGCGTCCTGTCGCTGGGCGACGACGAT
>JAIBAS010000084.1 GCA_019695075.1 Promineifilum sp.
GACAGCGTGCTGCGCGCCCCGGCTGGCGGCGCGCCGGCGACGGCGCTCGACAGCACCATGTCGGTCATGGCCCTGTTGCCCAACGGCGAGGTGTGGCTGGCCGGGCAGCGCCAGCCGTGGCTGATGCGCTACCGGCCCGGCGACGGCGAGGGCGCTTGGACGCGCCTGCCGCTTGACCTGAACCTCGTCGATGGGGCGGCGCTGACGGCGCTGGCCGTGGCCCCCGACCTCGACCTGTGGCTGGGCGGCGATGGGCTGGCGCGTTTCCGCGGCGGGCAGTGGTCGAAGTTGACAACTGCCGATGGCCTGGCCGACAATCAGGTCGAGCATGTTCTGGTGACGCCCGACGGCGCGGTCTGGGCGGCGACGGCCGGCGGGCTAAGCCGCTATCGCCCCTGACCGGCGCGGCGCGCCGACTTGACCATGAAACGAGCGACGATCATCTACAATCCCCGCGCCGGGCAACTCTTCGCCGCCGCCAAGGTCGAGCCGGCGGCCGACGCCTGGCGCGCCCGCGGCTGGCGCGTCACGCTGCGGGCCACGGCCCGCCCCGGCCACGCCACGGAGCTGGCCCGCGCCGCGGCCGAGGCCGGCGAGCAGGTCGTCCTGGCCGCCGGCGGCGACGGCACGCTCGGCCAGGTGGCCGACGGGCTGGCCGGCAGCGACACGGTGCTGGCCCCCCTGCCGATGGGCACGGCCAACGCCCTGGCCCGCGAATTGCGCCTGCCGCGCCTGAACATCCTCGACCCCGACGCGCCGCTGACGGCGGCCAACGCCCTGCTCGACGGCCGCGTGCAGCGCGTCGATCTCAACTACGTGCAGACGCGCGGCTGGGCCGGGCACGCCCTGCTGTGGGCGGGCATCGGCGCCGATGGCTATCTCGTCGAGCGGCTGGAGCCGCGGCCGACCTGGTCGAAACGCCTCGGCCCCGTTGGCTACAGCATCCAGGCCCTGAGCGTGCTCCACAGCCTGCCGACGATGAACGCCGTCGTCCAGGTCGATGACCAGATCGTCGAGGGCGACTGGCTGCTCATTGTCATCAGCAACTGCCGCCTCTATGCCGGCGGCTGGCTGCAACTGAGCAGCAAGGCCGTCTTCGACGATGGCGCGTTCGAGGTGTGGCTGTTTCGCGCCGGGCAGGTCTCGGCGCGGCTGATGCCGCCGCGCGTCGGCCTGATGGCCCGCTATCTGACCGGCGTGGGGCTGAACTTGCAGGCCTGGGACCCCGGCGTGCTCAACCTCGCCGGCCGGCGCGTGGTCATCGAAGCCGCCCGGCACGTGCCCTGCCAGCGCGACGGCGAGCCGGCCGGGCAAACGCCCCTGGTGGCCGAGATTCGGCCGCGGGCGCTGGGGCTGCTCGTGCCCCCGGCCGCGCCGAAGGAGTTGTTCGTCCGGCCGGGAGTGCCTCTGTCGGCGTTGTTTCCCTAGCGCCGGCGCGCCTGGCCATCGGTAAGGCGCTCACGCCAAGGCGCCAAGTAAGCAAAGGACGCCAAGAAGACTCTCTATAGTCTGAGTCTGCTGGTTCTTCTTTGCGCCCTTTGCCCCTTCGCGCCTTTGCGTGAGATCTTGTTGACCTGGCAGCGTTCCTGGGCCGCTCAGACTACCCAATCGACCCAGGTTGACGTAAACTAGCGTTCATGGACAGAATCGACTTTCGCTCGGATACGGTCAGTTGGCCGACGCCGGCGATGCGCGCGGCGATGGCCGATGCCCGTGTCGGCGATGACGTTTACGGCGAAGACCCGACGATCAACGAACTGGAAGCACTGGCCGCGGCGCGGGTGGGCAAAGAGGCCGGGCTATTCGTCGCCAGCGGCACGATGGGCAACCTGACCGCCGTGCTGACCCATGCCGGGCGAGGCGACGAGGCCATCCTCGGCAACGACAGCCACGTCTATTGCTGGGAGGCGGGCGGCATGGCCGCGCTGGGCGGCGTGATGCCCCTGGCGCTGCCGACGGATGACATCGGCCGCCTCGATCCCGGCGCGGTTGAGGACGCCATCCGCGAGGACGACCCCCACATGCCGCGCAGCCGGCTGATCCTCGTCGAGAACAGCTACGGCGGCAAGCACGGCTACCCGCTGCCGCCCGACTACTTCGCCGGCATCGCCGACATCGCCCGGCGGCACGGCCTGGCCACCCACATGGACGGCGCGCGCCTCTTCAACGCCGCCGTGGCCCAGGGCATCGCTGCCGCCGACATCACCGCGCACGTCGATTCGGTGACCTTCTGCCTCAGCAAGGGCCTGTGCGCCCCGGTGGGGTCGGTGTTGTGCGGCTCGGCCGCGTTCATCCACCAGGCCCGGCGGGCGCGCAAGGCGTTGGGTGGCGGCATGCGCCAGGCGGGCATTCTGGCCGCGGCCGGCATCGTCGCCCTGAACGAGATGATCGACCGGCTGGCCGATGACCACGCCCACGCGCGGCTGCTGGCCGAGGGGCTGGCTCGCCTGCCCGGCGTGCGCGTCGACGTGGACAAGGTGCGCACCAACATGGTTTTCTTCGACCTGGCCGATGACGTGGGACTGTCGTCGGAGCAGGTAGCCGACCGGCTGCGTGAGACGGCCGGCGTCTGGCTGGGCACGAACGGCCCGCGCGGCTTTCGGGCGGTGACCCATTACTGGATTTCGGCCGCGGATGTAGGGGTATTGCTGGACGGGTTGGAGAGTGTTCTGGCGCGGGCGGAGGAGCCGGCCGCGCTGTTGGCGGGTTAGGAGATTTAGATGACCAACCTGATCAATCAGACCCTGAACAATCGCTACCGTCTCGAGGCTCTATTGGGCGACGGTGGCATGGGCACGGTCTACCGCGCGGCCGACCTCAACCTGGAGAGGCAGGTGGCCATCAAGCTGATGCATAGCCACTTCGCCCGCCTGGAGGAGTTCCGCGCGCGTCTGGTGCAGGAAGCGCGCACGGCGGCGCAACTCGATCACCCCTCCATCGTCCGCGTCTACGACTTCGGCGATTCGGAGCTGGGCCTGTTCATCGCCATGGAGTACGTCGATGGCGGTAGCCTGCGCGACCATTTGCGCCGGCTGCAACGCTTGCAAAAGTACCTGCCGCTGGCCCAATGCCTCCAGATTGGTATCCAGATGGCCGAGGCGCTCGACTACGCCCACCGGCGCAAGATCATCCACCGCGATGTCAAGCCGGGCAACATCATCCTCAAGCGGCTCAGCCGGCCCGACGAGGCCGGCGCGCAGCCGTTCCGCGCCCTACTGACCGACTTCGGCTTGGTGAAGCTGCAGGAAGGTCTGAGCCTGACGCAGAGCGGCGCGACTGTGGGCACGCCGACCTATATGTCGCCGGAGCAGTGCGAGGGGCGCGAGCTGGACGGCCGCTCCGACCTCTATTCGCTGGGCGTCGTTCTCTACGAGTTGGTGGCCAACAAGCTGCCGTTCACCTTCCAGACGCTCTCCGAGGCCATCGCCGCCCACCAGAACAACGTCCAGCCGGCGCTGGCCAGCACGTCGCGGCCGGAAGTGCCGCCCATCATCGACACGCTGCTGGCCCGGTCGATGGCCAAGTCGCCCGCCCAGCGCTTCGCCACCGGCGCGGAGATGGCCGACGCCCTGCGCAGCGCCTTTGTCGCTCTGGAGGGGCTGCCCACGCGGGTGATGCTGCACCAGGAGTTGGACATCCTCGACCAGGTGGCTGAGCCGCCGGTCGGCTTCGAGTTGCAGATTCAGACGCCCGGCCACGGCGACAGCCTTGTGCCCCTGACGCGGGCGGTCATCACCCTTGGTCGCAACCTCGACAACGACATCGTTCTGCCGGCCGACGGCGTCTCGCGCCACCACACGCGCCTCCAGGCGACTTCGCTCGGCTGGGAGGTGGTCGATCTGGGCGGCGTCAACGGCACGTGGCTGAACGAGCACCGCCTGCGGCCGGAGGAGCCGACGCCGCTGCCGGTCGGCTCGGTGCTCAAGATCGGGCCATACGAGATGATCCTGCAAGGGCCGGACGCGCCCGTGCCCGTCGAGGCGGACAAGGGCATGCCCATCTCCGCGCCGATCACGCCGGGGCTGGTGGCCGGCCCGGCGACCGCCGCGACGCGCGCGGCGGCCTCTTCGCCGGGCTATGCGTCGTCCCCCGGCGCGACGGCCGAGCAGCCGACCTCGCCGCCGTCGCGTCCGCCCGCGCCGCTGGCCGTCCACATGGCCCGCGACAAGATCACCGTCGAACCTGGCCAGCGCGTCGAGGTCAAGGTGGACGTGGAGAACCGCGGCGACCAGGAAGACCGCGTGACGCTGAGCGTGCAGGGCATCGACCCTGCCTGGGTCGATGTGCCGGAGGAATTCACCGTCGTGCCGCCGCGGCAGACGGTCGCCATTCCCTTCGCCATCCACCCGCCGCGCCAGCGGGGGACGCCCGCCGGCCGCCAGCGGTTGCGCATCGATCTGAAGTCGCAGCGCTACCCCGACACCCGTGTGGGCGCGACGGCGGCGCTGACTGTCGGGCCTTTCGTTGCCTTCGAAGCCAGCATGAACCCGACCGAGGTGCGGTTGCCGGGCCGGACGGTCGTCACCATCCACAACACCGGCAATGCGTTGGCGGCATTCAACGTCAACGGCAGCGACTTGCAGCAGTTCATTCGCTTCCGCGGCGCGCGCGAGGGCATCGCCCTCCAGCCCAACCAGACGGCCAACGTCGAGTTGGTGCTGGAGATGCGCGAGACGAACCTCTTCGGCGAGGCGGATGTTTACCCGTTTGAGGTGGAGGTCGCCGCCGGGCCAACGGTCCGGCAGGTCTTGCCCGGCGAAGCCATTGCCCGGTCGATCATTCCCACGCCGTGGCTCTACGTGCTGCTGTTTCTGATCATCTTCGGTGGGGTGCTGGGCGGCTTGGCGCTGGTGTCCAACTGGGGGCGCTTCCTGGGCATCGGCGGCGTGCCCACGTCTACCCCAACGATCTCTTTTGAGCAGCAGGGCGTGACGCAGACGGCCGCCGCGGCCGTCCTGACCATTGCTGTGGCTACGCAGAGCGGCGCGGCGACGAACGTCGCCCTGACCGCGGCCGTGGAGGGCGACACCGACCAGGATGGGCTGACCAATACCCAGGAGGGGCCGCTGGGGCTTGACCTCAACAACCCCGACTCGGACGCCGATGGCCTGAAAGACGGCGACGAGGTCCTGATTTACATGACCGATCCCAAGGTGCGCGACAGCGACAACGACCTGCTGACTGACTTCGATGAGGTCAACACCTACAAGACCAATCCGCGCGCCAGCGACACCGACGGCGACGGCGTGCCCGACGCGTTGGAAGTGGGCCAGGGCACCGACCCGCTCGTGCCCAACCCGCCAACGGTCACGCCCGTCACGCCCAGCCCGACCACGCCGCCGCCCTCGGTCACGTGGACGCCCATCCCGTCGATCACGCCGACCTGGACGCCGATCCCCTCAGTCACGGCCACGTGGACGCCGATCCCCTCGGCTACGGCCACGTGGACGCCCATTCCCACGCTGACGCCGACGGCCACGAGTACGCCGCCGCTGCTGCCGGGGTTGACCTGCGCGCCGGGGCCGATCAACATCGACGGCGTGCTCAACGTGGGCACAGAATGGCCGGCCACGCCGACCTTCAGCTTCCAGCCGACGGTCTCCGGGGCATCGCGACTGGTCAACGTCTTCGCCGTGCGCGACGCGGGGCGGCTCTACCTGGGCTTCCTCATCAACGACGCCGCCAATGAGCCGACCGACTCCGTGCGCGTCTACATCGACACGACCAACAACGGCGGCGACGGCGACACATCCGACCGCTTCTTCCAGGTGGCCCGCGACGGCTCACGGCTGTTGTGGGCGGGCATTGGCAGCAACGCCGACGGCCAGGAGTGGAACTCCAACTACACCAGCAACAACTGGACAGCGGCCGTGGGCGAGCCGGGCAACGGCCAGTGGGTCGTCGAGATGCAGATCGACGCCGTGGCCGAGCTGGGCGCGCTGGGCGACCCCTTTGGGCTGATGGCCCAGGTGCTCTACACCGGCGACCTGGCCAGCTACCCCTCGACCGCCTCCTCCAGCCAGGCCAACACCTGGCAGGACATCGCCAACGTGCTCTGCCCGTAGGTGGCGCGATTCTCCGAATCGCGGCGGGGACTAGGGGATAGGGGATAGGGGATAGGGGATAGGGATTAGGTTCCAGGTTCCAGGTTCCAGGTTCCAGGGAAGAGCGCTCTTCCCCTGGAACCTGGAACCTGCAACGAAGAAACTTGCTCTTCTTCCTCTTCTTCCTTTGCTTCCTTCGCGTCCTTTGCGTGAGCTTCTTTCCCTGGAACCTGAAGGGCCAAGCCGCCGGCAGGGTTAGTAGCCCAGCCTGTCAGGCTGTGCTACGGCCGTGGGGTTTTGTGGTAAAGTAAAAGGTTTATGCAGCAAGTTGCCATCACCGATCTAAGCCCGCGCGCCCGCGCGCGGGGCTTGCGCACCGTCCTGGCGGTGTGGTTCCTCATGAACGCGGGCTTCTTCCTGATCATCCCGCTCCTGTCGGTTCACTACGTCGATCGGCTGGGCTGGGCGGCGGCCTTCATCGGCCTGGTGCTGGCCGTGCGCCAGTTCGTGCAGCAGGGCCTGACCGTCTTCGGCGGCGCGCTGGCCGACCGCGTGGGGCCGCGCCGGCTGATCCTGCTCGGCGTACTCATCCGCGCCGCCAGCTTCATCGTCATGGGCTTTGCCACCGTGCCCTGGCTGCTGTTGCTGTCCGGGTTGCTGGCGGCGCTGGGCGGGGCGCTGTTCGACGCGCCCATTCGGGCGACGCTGGCCACGCTGGCCCCGGAAGAGGAGTTGACGGCCATCTACGGCCGCCTGGGCATCCTGCAAAACGTCGCCCGCACGGTTGGCCCCCTCATCGGCGCTTACCTTATCCGCTTCGACTTCCAGATGGTCGGCCTGGCCGCGGCGGCGTTCTTCCTGCTGGCCTTCGTCATCACCCTGCTCTTCCTGCCGCCCGTCAGCGTTTGCTCGGAGCCGCAGACGGTGCGCGCCGGTCTGCGCCTGGCTCTGGGCGACCGCGCCTTCGTCGTCTTCACGCTGCTGATGATGGGCTTCTGGTTTATGTGGGTGCAGTTGTCCATCGCCATGCCGCTGCACATCCGCGCCCTGACCGGGCAGGACAGCAGCGTCGGCATCATGTTCACCATCAGCGCCGTGCTGGCCATCGTGCTGCAAGCGCCGGCGCTGCGCGTGACCGACCGCTACCTGCGCGCGACGACGACCATCGTCCTGGGCGTGGCCGTCATGGCCCTGGGCATGGCCCTGATTGGCCTGGCGCCGGGTCTGGCGGCGTTCTATGGCGGGCTGTTCTTCTTCTCGCTGGGAACGGTGCTGGCCATGCCGAACTCGCAGACGGTCACGGCCGACATGTCGGACGACCGCGCCCGCGGGGCCTACTTCGGCGTCAGCTCACTGGCAATGGCCATCGGCGGCGGCCTGGGGCACATCCTCGGCGGCACGCTGGTGGATGTGGCCACGACGCGGGGCGCGCCGGCGCTGCCCTGGTTGGTGTTTGCCGGGGTGGGCGCGGCCACGGTGGTGGGCCTGATGCTGTTCTACTGGCGGCAGGCGCGGCCGGCGATTCTCCAGCTCATCCAGCGCCCCGGATGAGGCGGCGGGGCAGGGCCGGCAGACCCAGCGACCGGCGCAGCGCGTCGGCATGTTCCCCTTCGTGCCCGGCCATGTCCAGCAGGTAGCCGCAGGCGGTCGTCGTCGCCGGCCAGGGGGCGGCGAAGGGCCGCGCCAGGG
>JAIBAS010000055.1 GCA_019695075.1 Promineifilum sp.
GTTCGTATAGATGACATGGGCGTAGCCATCGGGTAGCGGCATCTCGCGGCTGAGCGCCTCCAGGAAGAGCCGCACATCCTCCACCAGCCCCGGCTGCACAGTCGCCGGCAGCGCTTCCAGGGCGGTTGCGCTCTCGCTCGTCTGGTCCGGGTCGATGCCCAGCTCGATCATCCGCTGCCGGTTGCGCCGGCGGCGCGTCTCCGGGCTGGCGTCGGTCACCGCCGGCACGGCCATGAAGCCGCGCGCAGCCGTCGTCGCGCCGAAGTTCATGTCCTCCAGGTCAACGGCCGCGCGGGCGACGCCGTGCCGGCGCATGGCGGCGATCAGCGTGTCCAGCTGTTGCCGCCACGGCAAACGGGGTTCGTAGTAGTGGTAGACGGCCGGGACGGGCAGGCCCGCGTCGCGCAGTTGCCCCATGTAGAGGTCGAAGTTCTGGTCGCGCGTCGTGCCGTAGCTGGCGCGGGGGATGACGGCGTGGATGCCGGCGGTCTTCATGACGGCCGGCTTGATGGCCCCCTGCCACTTGGAGATGTCGGCGATCTTCACCGCCGTTTCCACCGGCGGCGGGACAGGGGGAGGCGGCGCGGGCGGCTCCGGGGTGATGGCCTGCAGCTTCCAGCCGTCCAGCCAGAAGTTGTTGGAGATCTGCCAATTGGCCCGCAGGTGGACGGCCAGCTTCACGTCGCCGCCGGGGTGGTCGAACTCGGTGACGACGTCGTGCCGCTGCCCGGACTTCAGCGCTGTCCACGGCCGCACCTCCCTGTCATTGACTTTGGCCATCGTCTCGGCCTGGCGCGGTTCCACGTTGTAGTCCTTGCGCTTGTGGGTCGTGTCCCAGCGGTAGCAGTCGACCCACACGGGCGTCGTCAGCCGGTAGCGCCCGGCGGGCAGCGCCAGCGTCTGCTTCAGCCGGCCCCAGAACGCCTTCGTCCCCGCGCCGAAGACCTTGTAGGTCGTGTCGCCGTCCCAGACGAACTGGCCGCGCTCCTCGGCCGGCAGCATCGCCGCCGTCTTGTGCACCGCCTCGCCGGCCATGTACGGTTGCGCCGGCGCGTAGGGGTTGGGGAAGCTGCTGCCGGCGTTCCAGGCCATCTCCCAGCCGGTCGGGTGCTGGCCGGGAAAGGCCGTGCTGTCGCTCCAGCCGTCCTCAAACGACGGGTTCTGGAGCAGATTCGGCGTCCCGGCCGCGGGCGGGGGTTCGACCGCCGGCGGCGGCTCGGCCGGTTCTTCGATGAGCGCGACGTCGTTGGCGATGATCGCCTCCGCCAGCGGCGTCATGTAGGCGTTGATGATATAGGGCAACCGCTTGCCGCCGCGCCCCTTGTCCAGCGTCCACAGCGCCAGCCCCTTGATGTGGGGATAGGCGTACCACTTCCGGTACGTCTCCAGCAGTTGCGGGATGCCAATCTCGGCCGCCGGGGCGCTGTCGTAAGCCCAGCCGTGTTCGGTGATGAGGATCGTCGGCCACGGCTTGCGAATCGCCTGCCAACGGCCGACGAGCGCCGGCCCGTCCAGCGTATCGCCCCGATACGAGTACTCGTTCACGGCGATGGCCAGCCGGTCGGGGTAGCGCCGGCAGAGGTCCAGCAACTCCCGCGCCGCGGCCGTGTGCCAGGCTTCCGGCTCCGGCGTCCCGGCCGCCCACCCAAATAAACAAATGCGGCGACCGTCCGCCAGCGCCCGGCGACACAGCTGCAACCCGTGACGCGCCAGCCAGTCGTGGGCTTCCTTGCGGGGTTCGTTGGTGAACTGCGTCCAGACGTGCTCCTTGGGCAATTCCTTCGGCCAGCGGCTCATGTGCCAGTCGTACATCCGGTCCGCGTCGGCCGCCGGGTCGGCGTCGTAGTCGGCCACGTCCATGCCGTTCGGCTCGCCGGTTGTCGGGTCGCCGGTGCGTCGGAAGTGCATGACGGCCGCGTTCTGCAGGGCCGTCCCGGCCACGAGCTGCCACACGTCGTAGCAGTGGCCCGCGCTGTCGATCGACATCACCACCGGGGCGATGCCGGCGGCGATGAGCGGGCGGTAGAAACGGTCAACGATCCCGTCGGTGTAGGCGGGTTCGGCGGTCTTGAATCCGATAGGTGGGTGCATGATGTGTGTTCCTTTACTGCGCTGGCGCGATTGTAATCCGCCGGCGCGGCCGTTTTAGCGGAAGCGCATCGCCTCGTAGGCCGACGGCATGAGCGTCTTCAGATCGAGTTCCAGATCGGCCAGCAGGCCGTTGTTGGCCTCGTCGAGCGTGAACAGCCACAGGTCGTCCCACCACGGCTTGCGGTCGTTCACCTCCACGCCGTACACCGCCGGATGCCCGCCCAGAATCGGGTTCACGATGTCGGGATCGATGAAGATGCGCGCGGTGACGACTTCCGTCGTGTCGCTGGGCTGCTCCACTTCGACCGTCGCCTGGTGGGACAGCGACAGCGTGCCGGTGTAGAACGGCGACGTGCGCCGCCCCTCTTCCCGGATACGCTCCGCGGCCACGGCCATGCGCCCGGGCACGGTGAACGCGCCGACGTGATCGACGATGAAGTAGCCCAGACCGGCGGCCGCCTCTTTGTACAGCCGGGCGATCTCCTTCATCTGGGCTTCGGCTTCGATGGTCAGCATCGCATCACAGTTGGGTCTGCTCAATGATGAGCTGGTAGTAGGTTGGTTCTTGCATCGGCCAGGGAACCACGGCGCGAACGGGGTACTCGGCCGCGCCGTCGACCAGCACATGGTCGGTCATGGGCCGTAGCTCGCCGGGCCGGATGAACACCTGCAATTGCCGGCCGAAACTGCCCTGGCCGCCGAGCACCGGGCTGTTGGCGTTGTCCTCCCGCCAGTCGCGCACGACGACGGTGATGGCGCTGCCGCTGACGGTCTCGCGCGTGTCCGTTGCCGGGTCCCAGAGGACGTACTCCCGGCCGATGTAGTGCCGGGCGACGCTCTGGGTGAGTTCGCGGTAGTGGTTCAATGCGGCCACCATTCGGCGAAGCTGCCGGCCCAGCTGACGAACTGCCCGTCATCGCCCCCGCCGGCGCGGCCGTGGCCGTACTGCTTGCGGAACATCGTCGCCAGCTCCCGGTAGCGCCGCGCCTGGCTCGACTCATACGTCTGCGGCCCCAGCCCCACGCGCTCCGCCTGCGACGCCCACGCTGCGGTCAGGATTTCGTACGCCAGCGCCGCCGCCCGGTTCAGATTCCCGCCCTCCAGTTCCAGGGCATTATCCAGTTCCGTGTCGGTGAAGTTCCGCCCGCCCGGCCGCGGCCCGTGCCCGGCTTCGATGTCGTTGAGCATCAGCCGCAACTGGCTGCGCTTCCGCACGGCAGCGTCGGCGGCTTCAAGATCGTAGGTGAGGGCCGTCCCGTCGGGCGCGCCGCTGCTTCGGCCGCTATCGGTGATGGGAGTGCCGGAGGAGTGGGCCATGCTTATCCTTCCACGTCCTGAGTGTCGGGGTCTACAAACGACCAGCCGGGCTTCTCCCGCCACAGGTAGTAGCGCCCGGCGTCGAGATGGAAGATGACCACACCGCCTGCGTTGCTGATCGCTTCCGCGACGACGTGGCTGCCGGCGATGTCGTCGCTGACCGTCACCCGCACGCCGGCGATGGGCGAGTTGTCGCTCTGGCTGGTCAGGGTGTAGGTGAAGGCCACCGCGCCGGTGCCGTCTGTGTACCCCGGCTGCCCGCTCACCGGCGCGTCGAACAGGTAGCCGAACGTCCCCGGCGTCTGGAACGCGCTCTGCGTCGCGTTCCAGACGGCGTTGCCGATGGCTGTCGTCGTCAGCGCATTGAGCCGGTGGCCCATCGTGCCGTTGAGCGCGGCGAAGGCCGCCGGGTCGATCTCCCAGACATGGGTGGCGATCTGGCCGGCGGTCGGGAAGGCGGTCGAGTCGCGCAGCGCCTTGCCGGCCGAGTTGGACTGGTTGTAGGGCAGGAGCGACGTGGCCCACACCGCCGCGGCGATCTCCTCCGTGGCCGCCTGATCCTGGGTGATGCGATAGCCCATCGTCCCTTCCAGCCAGCCGGTCATCGACGCCTGCCACACGGCCGCGGCGATGGCCGCCTCGTCAATATCGGGCGGTACGGCCGGCGTCTGCGCCAGACTACCGGCCGTGAAGCGCCACGAGCCGCCGGCCGTTTCCAGCAGCCGGGCCATGAGGGAATCGGCGACGGGCGCGGTGAAAGCGGCCGTCATGAGCTGGTGCAGCCGGGCGTTCTGGATGGCCGTCGTCGCCGCCGGCGTCAGGTCGGCGACGGTCGCGCCGTTGGTGACGATGAGATCGGTCTTGGCCTTGATCGCTGCCTGCGTCGCGTCGTTGGCCAGCGTCCGGTTGGCGGCCGACCACACGGCCGCGGCGGCGTCGGCCGCACTGTGGCTCGACCGGCTGCCGACGGGCACATTGAGGTTACTGGCCAGGAGCTTGCCCGCGCTTCCTTCGGCGTAGCCGCTGAGATCGGCGCGTGTCCAGGGGTCGGTGGCGGCATCGACCAGCGCCTGGGCGGCGTTGCCGGGTGCGGCGATCTGGCTGAGGTTGGTGTTGTGAATCTCCACGGCGATGTTGGCGAGTTGGGCCAGAATGGCCGCTTCGGCCGCCGGTTGCAACTGCGCCGCCGTCGCCCCGTTGGCGACGATGAGATCCGTCTTCGCCTTGATGGCCGCGATATCGCCGTCGTTGGCCAGGCTGCGCGTCGCTGCCGACCACACAGCTGAGGCGGTGTCGGCCGCCGTGTGGCTGGCGCGGCTGCTGACGGTGGCATTGAGGTTAGTGGCCAGCAGGTGGCCGGCCGAGCCTGCGCCGTAGCCTTGCAGGCTGGCCGTCCAGGGGTCGCCGGCCGCCGAAGCCGCGTTGAGCTTGTTGCCGGCTGTGGACGGTGAGTTGTGGTCGTTGAGATTTGCGTCCCAAACGGCGGCGGCGATGGCCGCGGCTGCCGGCGGTTCGACGCTAAGGGCGCGGCCGGTGACGGCCCAGACCGAGGCGGCGATCTCGCCCAATGCGCCCGCGGCGAGACTGGCGGCATCGACGGCATCGGCAGCAAGCGTCATGGCGCTGCCGGCGGCTGCCGGATTGCTGGGAATGAGGTCCGTGCGGACCTTGATGGCGGCGATGTCGCTGTTGGCCGGGGCAGTGTAGGCGGCTCCGGCCAGGCGCGTGCTGACAGCCGCGTCGAGACGCCCCATGACGGTCGTGGATACGCCCGCGCCGGCCAGGGCAGCGTCCACCTCCGCGTTGACCTGGGCGGCGGTGAGGGTGGATAAGCCGCTTTGGACGGCCGTCACGCCGCCAGCGCTGAGACTGTAGCCGGTCTTGTCGTTGACGGTTGCGGCAGTGACGATCTCGCCGTCGAGCGTAGCTTTGACGTCGTAAGGGCCCGCGCCGGCGAAGGCCAGCTTGTCGGTCTGGGCCTTGATGGCCGCCACGTCGGCGTTGGCCGGGGCCGTGTAGCCGGCGGTCGGCAGGCGCGAGGAGACGGCCGCGTCGATTCGGCCGGTGACGGCGGTGGTCAGGCCGACATCGCTCAGTGCGGCGTCAACTTCAGTCTTGACCTGCGCCGCGGTCAGGGTGGACAGCCCGGCTTGGACGGCCGACACCCCGCCGGCCGAAAGGGCATAGCCGGTCTTGTCACTGACCGCGCCCGCGGTGACCGGGTTGGTGACGCTGGCCACGCTGCCGGTGACGTTGCCCTGCACACTGGCCGCCCCCTGGCCGAAGCTGCCGGCCGCCGTGTGGTCGGCCCGGGCCTCTTCCCAGACCGCATCGGCTATTTGGTTGAAGGTGTCGGCGGCGAAGGCGGCAGCGGTGAAGGCTCCGGGGTCGATGGTGGCGGCGCCGATGGCTCCATTGCCGAATGCTTGCCAGTGGAGCGCGCCGGCGGCGATTACGCCGGAGGTGATGGCGCCGGTGGCGAAGGTGTCAGATGTGATCAGGCCCGATGTGATCTCGTTGGCATGCACTTGGAGGGCGTCGGAGCCCGCGATGAGGGAGTCGTAGTTGTTGGCGGTCAGGATGACCAGGTGGCGCCAGACGGGCAAGGCCCCGGTGGCGTTGGCGAAGAGTTCCAGGAGGCCGGCGGTTGCCGTGTCGGTTGTGTTCAGTTCCACTCGGTAGTAGCCGTCGCGGTCGTAGGTGATCGATGTCGCACTGTTCCGCGCCGCGGCCGTCCCGCCGTTCTTGCTCAAGTAAACCGTCATGGCATTCGCGCCGCCGGTGTAGAGATCCGTAATGGGCGTTTTGCCGTCGGTCGCGCTGACGAACGGGCCGAGGCTGACGGTTATCGTGGTGGATTGCTTGAGGAACACGGGACTTGCCAGGGGTTAGGCGGCCAGGGCTTCGATCTCTTGCCGTTTGCTTTCGATCTGGGCGCGCAGCACGGCTTCCTGCTGGTCGAACTGGGCCAACGCTTCGGAGCGCTGGCGGGCCAGGATGTCGAGGCCGGTTTCCAGGGCCCGCAGGTCGATGAAGAGCTTGGAGCGGATCATGAATTCGCCGAAGGCGCTGGGAGTGATGTCGGCAGCAATCAGGACGGCGACGTACTGTTCGATCTGTTCTTGGGTGACGGGCATGTGACTCTCCTCGTTGATCTAGCAGACGGACAGTTGCATCCGGTGGATGTGGGCGAAGACGGCGGCCGCCGGGCCTGTGGGGCCGGGGGTGTAGGTAATGGTGAGATTGAGAGTAGTGACCAGGACCCTGCGGCCCTGAGTGTTGCGGACGTTGACCGTGAGGTCGCTGCCCCAGGGAACTGATAGAGCGGGATCGGTGAAGGTGGAACTGTTCCAGTTTGTGCCCGCCGTAAACGCAGTGGATTGGCCAGTCTGGGTTCCGCCGCCCTGTGGGGTAAAGCTGTAGCCGACGACGTAATTGGCATCCAGTGTCCCACCACGCTTGGCCCGGATGTTGATGTCGATCTGGGTGATTGTGTCGCCCTGATTAAGCCCCGGCGTAACGGTGAATGTTTGGATGGTTCCGCTGGTGTTGGAGCTATCGATATAGGATGTGGCGTCATCGTCCGGCGAGTTGACGGCGGCTACTTTGGACGCGCCGGCGGCGAGAATCCAGCTATGGGGGGAGGTCGTGCCGTTGACTTCAGCGGTGGTAGTAGCCATAGTCAAAAAATCACGTCGACGGTTGTTGTGTCCTGAAGAGGATTGTAGGCCCTGAGTCCGTGGGTTTTTGGGGAACAAAAGCACCCAGGTTGGGGGCCTGGGCGCTTTTGCTACTTCTTGCGGCGCTTGGGGGAGGGGGATGCGGGCGGGGCTGAGCTTGGGTCGGCGTCGGGGGGCGGACTGGCGTCCGCAGGCGGGGTAGGGGGATCGGTGGCGACAGGTTCGGCCGCGCCGGCCGGGGGCCAGAGGACGACGCGGCCGTTGGCCAGATAGATCTGCAAGGGCGTACCGCTGTCGTCGAGCGGGCGCGCGAAGCGCACCGGCGCGTCCAGCAGGCCGGCTTCACGAGCGGCGTTGATGGCCAGTTGGACGGCGGCGCTGGGTGAGAAGGTTGCCATTGTGCTCTATCCTTACTCACTCAGGTACAGGACGACGGTCACGTTGGCGGAGTTGCCGCCCGCGCCGCCGTCGAAGTCGATGGTGACCAGGTACTCCTTCGACCACGGCAGCGGCGAGCCGGCTTCGACGAAGTCATCGTCGTCAAGCAAAACGGGCGCCGCGCCGCCGGTAACGGTGCCGGTGTAGTACTTGTCGTCGTCGGCCGCCGTGCCGATCTTCAGGATGAA
>JAIBAS010000465.1 GCA_019695075.1 Promineifilum sp.
CGACGTGCTCGACGCGGGCGGCCGTGTCGTGCCGCGCATCACCCGGGCGACGCTGCCCGCGCTGCTGCCCGCGCTGGGCGGCTCGCGCGGCACCGATGTCACCGGCGGCATGGCCACCAAGGTTACGTCCATGCTCGATCTGTCAGCGGCGCGGCCGGGGCTGCGCGTGCGCGTCTTTTCCGGTCTTGTTCCCGGCCTGCTAACCCGCCTGCTGCTTGCCCCCGACCTGCCGGAGGGAACCGAGTTGTCAGAGACGTGACACTCGTCACCTCTATTTGTGACATCTTTCACTAATAAACCTGTCTCTGTTTTGGCATAATGGTTTAGCTTGCGCTACCGCTCAGGTTGGCTCGTTTGTGCCCCGCGGCGGCCGACAGCCACCTGAAAACCCCGGTATGCCCCCGGACGGTCGAGACTGCCGCATCGCCTCCGTGGGGGAGCGAACAGGAGAACTATGCCACTGCGGAACGAGAAGGTCGATCCGCCCTCGGATGATAAGCGCTGGCGGATTGTTCAGGCCACCATGCAGCGGAACGGCTTTGAACGGGATGGCCTCATTGAAACGCTGCATACTGTCCAGGAATCCTTTGGCTTTCTCGATGACGAGTCGCTGCGCTACGTGGCCGCGTCGCTCAACGCGCCGCTGAGCCAGGTTTACGGCGTATCGACGTTCTACCACTTGTTCAGCCTGAAGCCGGCCGGCCAGCATACGTGCGTCGTTTGCCTGGGCACAGCCTGCTACATCAAGGGCATGCCCGCGATGCTCAAGCAAATCGAAAGCCGCTATGGCATCAAGGCCGGCGAGACGACGCCCGACGGCCAGCTCTCGCTGCTGACGGCGCGCTGTTTGGGCGCTTGCGGCCTGGCCCCGGTGGCCGTCTTCGACGGCAGCATCGCCGGCAAGCTGGAAATGGGCGAGGCCATGAGCCGCCTGCAGGAGATGACGGAGGTGGACCATGTACGAGAGGCTTGAGGAAATCACCCTCGCTGAGCAGGAATCCACCGCCCGCTTTTCCCACACGGTCAACGTGTGCATGGCGGCCGGCTGCATGTCCTCGCGGAGCGACGCCATCAAGGACGCGCTGACGAAGGAAGTCGAAGCCAATGGCCTGGAGCGCTGGTGTCGCGTGCGCGGCGTTGGCTGCATGGGCCTGTGCGCCCACGGCCCGCTGGTGTCGGTCGATACCGATCAGTCGGCCGAGACGCTCTATCAATACGTCACGCCCGACGACGCCCCGGCCATCGTCGGCGCGCTGGAAGGCCCGCCGGTGGAGCGGCTGCATTGCCCGACAAACGTGCCCTTCTTCCAGCGGCAGAAGAAGATCGTCCTGGAGAACAGCGGCCGGATTGACCCGGAGCGCGTCGAAGAGTACATCGCCGCCGACGGCTACACGGCGCTGATCAAAGCCATCACCGAGATGAGCCCGGCTGAGGTCATCGACGAGATCATCGCCAGCGGCCTGCGCGGGCGCGGCGGCGGCGGCTACCCCACCGGCCTGAAATGGACGACGGTGGCCAAGTCAGAGGGCGACACGAAGTATGTCATCTGCAACGCTGACGAGGGCGACCCCGGCGCGTTCATGGATCGCAGTGTCCTGGAGAGCGACCCGCATCGCATCCTGGAGGGCATGGCCATCGCCGGCTACGCCATTGGGGCCGGCCAGGGCTACATCTACGTCCGCGGCGAGTACCCGTTGGCCGTGGCCCGGCTGAAGACGGCCATTCGCCAGGCGCGGCGCGTCAACATGCTCGGCAGCGGCATCGCCGGGACGCAATTCGCTTTCCACGTGGATATCCGCCTTGGCGCGGGCGCGTTCGTCTGTGGCGAGGAGACGGCGCTGATCGCCTCTATCGAGGGCAAGCGCGGCCAACCCCGGCCGCGACCGCCCTACCCGGCGGAGTATGGCCTGTGGGGTCAGCCGACGTTGATCAACAACGTCGAGACGCTGGCCAACGTGGCTCCCATCATCCGCAACGGCGGCGACTGGTACGCCAGCCTGGGCACAGCCAAGAGCAAGGGCACCAAGGTGTTCGCGCTGGCCGGCAGCATCAACAACACCGGCCTGATCGAAGTCCCGATGGGCACGCCGTTGCGCGAGATCATCTATGAGATCGGCGGCGGCGTCTCCGGCGGCGGTCAATGCAAGGCCATCCAGACGGGCGGCCCGTCGGGCGGCTGCATCCCGGCCGAGTTTTTGGACACACCGGTGGACTATGAATCGCTGGCCGCGCTCGGCTCCATCATGGGTTCGGGCGGCATGATCGTCATGGACGAATCGGCCAGCATGGTCGATGTGGCCCGCTACTTCATGGAGTTCTGCATGACCGAGTCATGCGGACGCTGCGTGCCCTGTCGCGTCGGCACAGTCCACATGCACAACCTGCTGGACAAGTTCAGCCACCACGAGGCGGCGCCGCGCGACCTGGTGCTGTTGGAGAAGCTGTGTGACATGGTACGCAACACCAGCCTGTGCGGCCTGGGTCAGACGGCGCCCAACCCGGTGCTCAGCACCCTCCGCTACTTCCGCCACGAATATATAGCGGCCATCACCGAAGAGGCGGCCGACTTGTACGCCATAACCCCGGCTCCGCCAACTAGCCGCAACGGCGCTACTCAACACGCGCCCGCCCAGGAGGTGGCCTCATGAAACGGCCATTCAAGACCCGCGTCAGGACGCTCAAGATCGACGGCATCGACGTTGGCGCCCGCGAGGATGAAACCATCCTCGAACTGGCCCAGGAAAACGGCATCTTTATCCCCACGCTGTGCCACCTGGAGGGCGTACACGACATCGGCGCTTGCCGGCTGTGCCTGGTGGAAATCAAGGGCACGTCGAAGCTGTTGCCGGCGTGCATGACCTATGCCGAAGAGGGCATGGAGGTCATCACCGACTCCGAGCGGTTGACGGCCTATCGCCGGCAGGTGCTGGACTTACTGTTCTCCGAGCGCAACCACGTCTGTGCCGTGTGCGTTTCCAACGGCCACTGCGAGCTGCAATGGCTGGCCGAGAAGCTGGGCATCAGCCACGTTGGCGTGCCCTACCTCTATCCGCAACTGCCTGTCGATGCTTCGCATTCCTTCTACACCCTCGATCACAACCGCTGCGTTCTCTGCGCGCGCTGCGTGCGCGTCTGCGACGAGATCGAAGGCGCGCATACGTGGGACGTGACGGGCCGCGGCGTGGAGTGCCGCGTCATCAGCGACCTGAACCAGCCGTGGGGCACGGCCGATAGCTGCACCCGCTGCGGCAAGTGCGTCCAGGTCTGCCCGACCGGGGCGCTGTTCTCCAAGGGCAAGGCCGTGGCCGAGATGACCAAGCGGCGCGAATTCCTGCCCTATCTACAACAAATGCGGGAGGGCCGGCGATGAACGGCAAATTGAAACTGGCGACGGTGTGGCTCGACGGCTGTTCGGGCTGCCACATGTCATTTCTCGACATCGATGAGCGGCTGCTGGACGTGGCCGCGCTGGCCGATCTGGTCTACAGCCCCCTGGTGGACGCCAAGGAGTTTCCGGAGATGGTCGATATTGCCCTCATCGAGGGCGCGGTCAGTAGCGAAGATGACTACCACAAGATTCGACACGTGCGCGCCCACACGCGCATCCTGGTCTCGTTGGGCGACTGCGCCGTGACGGCCAACGTGCCGGCCATGCGCAACCGCTTCAAGGTCGAGGAGGTGCTGGACCGCGCCTACTTCGAGAACGCGACGCTGAACCAGCAGATTCCGGTCGAAGTCATCCCGCCGCTGCGCAAGCAGTCGATCCCGGTGCATCAGGTAGTGGCGGTGGACGTATTCGTGCCGGGCTGCCCGCCGTCGGCCGACATCATCTTCTACGCCGTGACCGAACTGCTGGCCGGCCGCACGCCCGACCTGCGCACGCGCACCCACTTTGGAGCCTAATGAGGAAGAAGCTCACGCCAAGGCGCTGAGGGGCCAAGGCGCAAAAGGAAGAAAGAAAAGAGCCTTTGTTCTTATTGGCGTTCTTTGCTCCCTTTGCGTCCTTTGCGTGAGCTCCCTCCCAGGAACGAAACGACATGAGCCAAACCATCACCATCGATCCCGTCACGCGCATTGAGGGCCACAGCAAGATCACCATCCAGCTGGACGATGCCGGCCGGGTCAGCTCGGCCCGCTTTCACGTGACGCAGTTCCGCGGCTTCGAGAAGCTCGTCGAGGGGCGGCCGTTCCACGAGATGCCGTCGCTGACGGCTCGCGTCTGCGGCATCTGTCCGGTCAGCCATCTGATCGCCTCGGCCAAGGCTTGCGACGCGCTGCTGGCGGTGCAGATTCCGCCGACGGCGGTCATGCTGCGCCAGGTGCTCAATCTGGCCCAGATCTTGCAGTCGCACGCGCTGAGCTTCTTCCACCTGTCCTCGCCCGACCTGCTGCTGGGCATGGACGCCGACCCGGCCAACCGCAACCTGTTCGGCGTGGCCGCGCAGAACCTCGACCTGGCCCGCGACGGCATCTGGCTGCGGCAATACGGCCAGGAGATCATCGCCCTGCTGGGCGGCAAGCGCATCCACCCGGCGTGGGTTGTGCCCGGCGGCGTCAGCAATCCGCTGACGGCCGACCGCCGCGACACCATGCTGGCCGGCGTTGCCGACGCCATCGCCCGCATCGAGCGCACGCTGGAGTGGTACAAGGAGGTCTTTGGCCACTTCGATGCCGAAATCCGCACCTTTGCCAACTTCCCCTCGCTGTTCATGGGCACGGTGACGCGCGACGGCGAACTGGAGATGTACGACGGCAATCTGCGCATCGTCGATGCCACCGGGCGCATCGTCGCCGACCAGGTTAACCCGACGACTTACGCCGACTTCATCGGCGAGGCGGTCGAGCCGGACTCGTACCTGAAGTCGCCCTACTACAAGCCGCTGGGCTACCCCGACGGCATTTACCGCGTCGGGCCATTGGCGCGGCTGAATCTGATCGACCGCGTCGGCACGCCGCTGGCCGACCAGGAGTGGGCCGAGTTCCGCATGCTGGAGCGCGGGGCGACGCTCAGTTCGTTCCAGTATCACTACGCCCGGCTGATCGAGATGCTTTTCTGCGTCGAGAAGATCGCCGCCTTCCTGAACCATCCCGATATCCTCAGCGACCATGTGCGCGCGCGCGCCGAACCGAATCGCACCGAGGGCATCGGCGTCAGCGAAGCGCCGCGCGGCACGCTGTTCCACCACTACAAGATCGACCGCAAGGGGCTGATGCTGTGGGCCAACATGGTCATTGCCACCGGCCACAACAGCCTGGCGATGAACAAGGGCGTCTACCAGGTCGCCCGCCACTTCGTCCGCGGCGAGAAGATCGAAGAGGGCATGCTCAACCGGGTCGAAGCGGTCATCCGCACGTTCGACCCCTGCCTGAGCTGCTCCACCCATGCCTTCGGCCAGATGCCGATGCGCATCCAGCTGCTCGCGCCCGACGGCGAGGTGCTGGACGAGGTGCGGCAGGGATAGAGGGGGCAGTATCCAGTGGGTCAGTATTCAGTAGGTCAGTGTCCAGTGGGTCAGTGTCCAGTAGGTCAGTACACAAACTGAACTGACCTACTGGATACTGGATACTGGATACTGGATACTGACCACCGACCACCGACCACTACAATGATGCTCATCATCGGCTACGGCAACCCCCTGCGGGGCGACGATGGGGTGGGCTGGCGGGTGGCGGAGGCCGCGGGGACGGCGTTGCCGGAGGGCGCGGCGACGGTGCTGGCCGTCCACCAACTGACGCCTGAATTGTCCGCGCCCATCAGCCGGGCGGGGCGCGTGGTGTTTGTGGATGCGGCCGCCGAGGGCGAGCCGGGGACGGTCAACTGCTTTGCACTGGAAGAGGCAGGCCAACGGCCTGCGCTACAGCCGAGCGGGTCGCATCAGACGACGCCCGACGCGCTGTTGGCGATGGCCGGGGAGTTGTTCGGCCGCCGGCCGCCGGCCACTATGGTGACAATTGCCGGGGAGTCGTTCGCGGTGTCGGAGGCGCTGACGCCTGTGGTGGTGGCGGCCGTGCCGGAAGCGGTGAAATATATCGTGGCTCTGGGGAGGCAGCCATGACACCGGAAGCCGAGCAGCGGCAGAAAGCCAACAAGCGTTATGTACTGGTAGTCGTAGCGCTCTTCGTCGTCGTTTTGGCCCTATTCATCGGGGCCGGCTTGTGGCTTGTCCATTCGGTTCTGGTCGGCGGCAGCATTCCCCAGACGAGCGTTGCGTTTGAAACGTGGCGCGATGACAATCGCGACGGCGCATGGGACGCGAGCGAGCCAAGCGTCGCCTATGTCATGATCGACGCCACCGACATCACCGATGGTGTTGCTAGTTTCAGGGCCGTCACTGGTCTGGATGGTCGTACGGCCGTTCAGGCCAATCCCGCGAGTGATGACCACGTCTACGAGTTTACCCCTATTCTTCCGTCAGGATATGAACTCACGACGCCCGAATTCGTGCGGCTAGGCGGGGCCGAAATAGAGGGCCAGATCATTGGCTTTGGCCTGGCCCTCTTGCCTGGGCAGCCGACGCCGACGCCGCGGCCGATGGCCTCATTGACGTGTGTTCCAATCTTCGAGAGCGGCGCGGGTGACGGCATGCTGGAGGCCATGCTGCTCGGCCCGGACGGTTCCATCGTCTTGTCCATGCGACGTGAGGACGAACTGCGCCACTTCGTGGCCGATGGCACGCCACTCCCCCCCATACCGGCCCCGCCCGCCCCCTATGAGGATCGATTGCTCTTCGCCCCCGATGGCCGTGGCTGGACGTGGGGCGAAACCATCGCCGACGGCCTGGCCTATCTGGACGGCGGCGCGTGGGTCTCCGTTGCCCCTTACGAACATCCCGGTGACAGCAAGGCCTACACGATGGCCGTCGCCGAGGATGGCGCGGTTTGGCTGGGCACTGATATTGGCGCGCTGCGCCGCGATCCGGCTACGGGGCAATGGACGCGCTTGGCCGCCGACGAAAAAATCACCAGTGTGATTCCTACGGCCGAGGGGAACGTATGGCTATTGGTCATTGGCGGCAGTCCGTGGGAGCTGATACCGAGCGGCGAACCGGGGCAATTCGAGGAAAAGCAACATTACCCGAGACATCCCCTGCAACACATATTTCATGGCGCATTCTGGCAGGAATCAGGGTTGTGGGTCGTCACTGGACTGGGCTTGACTCAGTGGGTCAACGAAGCCCAGACTTGGGCCATTTACGACTATGATACGACCGACAACGACCTGCCGCCGGAGATTATCTGGGACTATACTCGCGTGGCCGACGGTTCGTTGTGGCTGGCGTTGTCGGGCGAATTGCTCCATGCCTGGCCGGAGGAAGATCGGTGGGTGCTGGCCCCGCTGCCTGAACTGGTGGAGGGAACTGTTGTCCGCATGGAGGCCGCAGCCGACGATAGCCTGTGGTTGGAGACCGAAGAACCCAAACTCGTCTATCGCTGCACGCCCTGACGGGGTAGAAGGGATTCTCGCCTACGGTATCGTCCAGTGGGTGAGTTCTGCCACATCGCCCCCACCCGCCAGCGGCACGCGCACCAGATCAGGCCACGTATAGAACCCTGTTACCAAACGATACTCCCCCGCCGGCGCGTCCGCCGGAATGGTCAACGTCACCACGTCGCGGATGAGGTCGCCCGCCCGCCACTTGCCCGTCGGCCGCCCGCCGCCGCACGGCTCGCTGTCGCTCTGCGCCCAGACGGGCGAGCCGTCGGCCCGCG
>JAIBAS010000079.1 GCA_019695075.1 Promineifilum sp.
GTCGGCCGTTGCCCCCACCTATACCCTTGCCGACGCCGACGCCATGCCCCGGCGTGTCCCCGTCCCGGCGCTGCGGCCGTCACTCGACCTCTGCAAGCCGACGGGCGTCACCCTCGATGCCAACAGCCGCGTCGTGGTCATGCTCGACCGTGGCGGCGTGGGCAAGGCGCTGGCCGGCCGGCTGCAGAAGCTCGGCGCGATGGCGCTGGTCATCGACGAGCCGCCGACGGTCGAGGCGCTGGAAGCGCAACTGGCCGCCTGGCTGGCCGATGGCCCCATCCAGGGCGTCTACTGGCTGCCCGCGCTCGACGCCGAGCCGGCACTGGAGGACATGGACCTGGGCGCGTGGCGCGAACTCAACCGCGTGCGCGTCAAGAACCTCTACGTGACCATGCGCCTGCTCTACGATGCCATCAGCACGCCGGGCACGTTTCTCGTCTCGGCCACGCGGCTGGGCGGCTTCCACGGCTACGGCCCCGACGGCGCGACCGCCCCGCTGGGCGGCGCGGTAACGGGCTTCACCAAGGCCTACAAGCGGGAACGCGGTGATGTCCTGGTCAAGGCCGTCGACTTTGAGGCCGGCCGCAAAACTGCCGGCCCGGCCGATCTGCTCATCGCCGAGACGCTGAGCGACCCTGGCATCGTCGAGGTCGGCTACGTCGGCGATGAACGCTACACCGTCACGCTGGCCGAGCAACCGGCGGCCGACGGCGGCGAGGGTCTGACGCTGGACAAGAACAGCATCTTCCTCGTCACCGGCGCGGCCGGCGGCATCACCAGCGCCATCGTCGCCGACCTGGCCGCGGCCAGCGGCGGCGCGTTCTACCTGCTCGACCTGGTGCCCGAACCGGCCCAGGACGACCCGCAGATCGCCCTCTTCCGCCAGGGCAAGGACGCCCTCAAGGCCCACCTCATCGCCGCGGCCAAGGCCGGCGGCCAGAAGGTCACTCCGGCGCAGATCGACAAGCAGATCATGGTCGTGGAGCGCAACGAAGCCGCCCTGCGGGCCATCGAGGCCGTCGAGGCCGCCGGCGGCCGGGCCTACTACCGCAGCGTCAATCTACTCGATGGCCCGGCGCTGACCGAGATCGTCAACGAGATTCGCGAGCGCCACGGCCGCATCGACGTGCTCGTCCATGCCGGCGGCATCGAGATCAGCCGCAGCCTGCCCGACAAGGACTACAACCAGTTCAGCCTCGTTTTCGACATCAAGGCCGACGGCTTCTTCAGCCTGCTGAACGCGGCCAAGGGCCTGCCCATCGGCGCGACCGTGGCCTTTAGCTCGGTCGCCGGGCGCTTCGGCAACAACGGCCAGACCGACTACAGCGCGGCTAACGACCTGCTCTGCAAGCTGACCAGTAGCCTGCGCCGCTGGCGGCCGGAGACGAAGGGCCTGGTCATCGACTGGACGGCCTGGGGCGAGATCGGCATGGCCACTCGCGGCTCCATCCCGACCATCATGGCTATGGCCGGCATCGACATGCTACCGCCTTCGGCCGGCGTGCCCACGGTGCGGCGCGAGTTGGTGGCCGGCGGCACCCGCGGCGAGATCGTCGTCGGCGGCCGGCTGGGCATCCTGGCCGATGAGTGGGACGCCGCCGGCGGCCTCGACCTCGACAAGGCCAACGCCTGGCTGGCGGCGCGGCAACCGCGCCTGCTGATGCTCGGTCGGGTCACGGCGGCTAAGCTCTACGGTGGCCTGGAAGTGGAAACGACGCTCGATCCCAAAGAGCAGCCGTTCCTCTACGACCACGCCATGGAGGGCACGCCGCTGCTGCCCGGCGTCATGGGCACGGAGTCGTTCGGACAACTGGCGCTGGCGCTGGCCCCCGGCTATCGCGTCGCCGCCGTCTTCGACGAGCAGTTCCACGCGCCGTTCAAGTTCTACCGCATGGAGCCGCAGACGCTCTACCTGAGCGCCGCCGCCACGCCAACGGCCAACGGCAACCTCGTGGCCCACGTGACCCTGCGCTCGGTGCGCGACCTGGGCAAGCCCGGTCTGCCGCCGCAGGCGAAGGTCCACTTCACGGCCAGCGTCCTGCTGGCCCGCGAGGTTGGCGAGGCGACGATTGCCTTCGCCCCACCGGCGGCCGAGGCGCTGCCCATCACCGCCGACGCCATCTACCGTGTCTACTTCCACGGCCCCGCCTACCAGGTGCTGGAGCGGGCCGCCGTGACCGGCGATACCGCCATCGGCCTAATGGCCGCTGACCTGCCGGCCAACACCAGCCCGGCCGACGTGGCCTCGGTCATGGCTCCGCGGCTGATCGAACTGTGCTTCCAGACGGCCGGCGTGTGGGACATCCAGACGACGGGCACGATGGCCCTGCCGCTTGGCCTGGCGTCGGTGACCGCCTACCGCCAGCCGACCGAAGCCGACGGCCGGCGGCTCTATGCCCTCGTCGAAGCCATCGATGGCGGCGACGCCTACCACGCCCGCGTGGTCGACGACGCCGGCCGTGTCTACGTCGAGTTGAAGGGCTATCGCACTGTTGATCTACCCGGAAGTGTTACCCTGTCGTAGTTCTCCGTTTTCTCCCTCCTAACCTGTGGCAACCGCCCGCCGGATTCCCCTGATCCGGCGGGCGGTCTGCTGTCGTATAATGGCGCTATGCTAAGTGGAATGGAGCGCAGTCCCGCGCAGGCTTTACGAATGGCGCGTCATCAGCCGTGGAGCAGGCGATGACTCAGCCCGGACTGCTTACCCACGCCGACGCCAATATCTTCTGGCTATGCGAAGCTTCGCCCGCGGATGACGATACCGCCCTGCTCTCGCCTGCGGAGGCCACTGCCTACGCCGCCCTCCGCACCGCCAAGCGCCGCCACGACTGGCTGCTCGGCCGGCGCGTCGCCAAGCGCCTCGTCCAGGCCAGCGTCGCCGCCCGCACGGGCCAGACGCTCGCCCTCAATGAGATCGTCATCCTCAGCCACGCCGACGGCTGGCCGCAGGTGTCGCTGCCGGCCGCGGCCGCGGCCGGGCCGCTCACCCTGTCGATCAGCCACAGCCACGACCGCGCTCTCTGCGCCCTCGTCTGGGGCAACCGGCCCCTCGGCTGCGACCTGGAATTCATTGAGCCGCGCTCGGCCGGCTTTGTGGCCGACTACTTCACACTCTCTGAGCGCGAGCACCTCGCCGCCGCCACCCTGACCGACCACCCCACCCTGGCCAACGCCATCTGGAGCGGCAAGGAGGCGGCGCTGAAGGCCATTCGCCGCGGGCTGGCGGAGGATACGCGGCTGGTGTCATGCCTGCCGGGGCAAGCGGCCGAAGCCGGCGGCTGGCGGACGCTCAGCTATCGCTGGGAGACGCCGGCGCGGGCGCTGCCGCCACTGCTGGGCTGGTGGCGGGCGTGGGACGGCTTTGTCATGACGCTGGCCGCCGGCCGCGCAGAGTCTTGAGCGCCGTCGGTAGGCCGCCGGCGATGGCATCACGGATGGCCTCGGCGCAGGCCGCCGGGCCGAGCAGCGACGTATCGACCTCGAAGTCGTAGACACCGTGAGCGTGGACAAGCTCGTGTTGGGCCGCGGACTGGCCCAGCGTCCGGTCGCCGCGGCTGCGCTCGCGCTCTTCCAGCACCGGCAACGGACAGCGCACGCCGATGAGCCAGGCGGGCAAATCGGCCAGCACGGCGGCGCAATCGGCCACCCACGCCGGCACGACCAGCACGTGGTCGGCGACGACACCCATGCCGGCGCGGGACAACGCGGCAATGGCGCGATGCATCGCCGGGATAAGGCGATGGCCGGTGGCTCCGGCCTCCGTCGCCCGCCCCAGCACGTCATCCCAAAGCGGCTGCTTCAGATAGCGCCCCGGCAGCATCCATAGAAAGCGGTCTAGTCCGGCGTCGAGGTACGGCTCGGCCAGCGCCTGCTGCAACGCCCGCGCGAGGGTCGTCTTGCCCGAACTGGACGCGCCGTTGAGCAGGATGATCGTGCCGGGCATCATGCGCCCGGCGTCAGCGCCCGGCAGAACGTCGTGACTCACGCTGCGGCCGTCGCCGGCGCGCGGCGGATGCGCGTCACCACCACCCAGGCCACGGCCATGAACGCCGCGCTGAACAGGAACAGCCAGCGATATTCGTTGCCGAGCACGTCCACCAGCGCCCCGCCCAGCGTCGGGCCAAGAACGGCGGCCAACTGCGACGAGAAGTAGTACAGCCCGGTGTAGGCCCCGATGTGACGCTCGTCGCCGTGGTCGTAGACCAGCGGCAGGCTGTTGACGTTAACCATCGCCCAGAACAAGCCGCCGAGCACCAGCACGATGACGAAGGTCGCCGCGCCCTGGATGAGAAAGTAGGCCACGGCGAACAGGATCGTCAGGCCGGTCAGGCCAACGAGGATGACGCGGCGGCGGCCGTAGCGCGTGCCGGCGATGCCCGCCGGCCAGGCGAAGATGAGGAACGACAGGCTGATCGCCCCGGCGTAGATCGACGCTGTGCCGGGGGAAATGCCCAGAGTGAACACGGCGAAGGACGACAACCCCGCCTCCAGCGCGTTGAAGGCGATGAACCAGAAGAGGATGCCCAGGAGCACGTAGATGCCACTGCGCTGCGGGTCTTTCATCAGCACGCGCAGGCTGTCGCGCACGGAGCTATGGGCGTCGTCGGCGTCGGCGACGCGCTGTTCCGGCTCGCGCACGCCGACCAGAACGACGATCATGGCGACAATGAGCAGGATGGCCCCGGCGATGAAGGGCGCCGGCCGGCCGAGGGCGTTGAACAGGACACCGCCGCCCAGGAAGGCCAGCAGGCTGCCGATGCCGCCCATCAGGTTGATGATGCCGTTGGCCTTGCTGCGGTCGTCGGGCAGGAACAGGTCGCCCAGCCAGGCCACTGTCGGCGAGCGGAAGAGGGCCATGCCGAAGTTGGTGATGAGAATGAAGACGGCCAGGGCCAGCGCCGTGGGCGCAAAGGGCAGCAGCGTGAAGCCAAGGACAGCAATGGGCAGGCCGACCAGAATCCACGGCTTGCGCCGGCCGAAGCGCGTCCACGTCCGGTCGCTGCGCGCGCCTACCCAGGGCTGGACGAAGATGTTGATCAGGTTGTCCCAGGTCATGATGAACAGCGCCAGCGACGGGGCCAGCCCGAAGCCAACCACGTCGGGCACGGCCCGCCCTTCGGCCAACAACTGTTGGGTGAACTCGGGGTTGCCCGCCTGCAAAAAGATAGGCACGAACTGGTTAAAGATGGGCCAGATGATGCTGATGCCCAGGAATCCGAAGCCGATGATGAACGTCTTGGGGTAGGAGAAGCGCCGTAGCGCCGCCAGGTCTGTCACCGTTGCCTCCTGTGATGCTGTTGAAGTCGCCGCGCCCGGGGAGGCGCAACGTTAGTATAGAGGCGACGGGCAGGACGGGCAATTTGCGGCCAACACAGGGTCATGGCAAAGTCAACAGGCGCTCACGCAAAGGCGCCAAGCGGCAAAAGGCGCAAAGAAGAGAGGGCGCAGGCGACAGGGCTTCTTCTTTACGTCTTGGCCACTTGGCGGCTTTGCGTGAGCACTTTTCCCGACTCTGCAATGACCCTGCGGCCAACGAGTCTGCCTACGGCATAGCCACCACCCACGCCGGGCCATCGGCCGACCACTGGGCGACGGCCGCCAGGCTCAGCGGGTCGAAGAGCGTGAAACGCGACTGCGACTGGCGGACCGACTGGCCAACGAAGGCGACGCCGCCGGCCAGATCGCGCGCCAGCAGCACGTCCTGGCCCTCGATGTGGCCCACGGTGGCCAGCGTCGCCGCGTCGAACACGTCGGTGACGATGACGTTGGCGGACAGGTCGCGCAGCAGCAGGCGCGCGCCGTCGGGCGTCAATTGGAGCCAGTAGGCGCGGGCGTCGCGCTCCTGGAGCACCTTGCCCGTGGTCGGGTCGATCACTTGCAGAGGCGGGAATGTCTCGCTCACCGTCCAGCCACCAGCGCCATCGGCGGACATGTCAAAGTCATAGCCGCCCAGATAGAGCCTCGCGCCGTCGGGCGACAGGGCCACATAGCGCGCCAGGCTGTCGGTCGGCCCCTTGGCGTGGGCCACGTCGGCCGTGGCCGCCAGCAGCCGCTCCAGCCAGGTCATAGACCGGCCGATAGCCGCCGTGGCCACGGCGCGCTGCCGCAGATCAACCGTCGTCAGGCGCGTAGCGTCAGCGTGGGCGATGAGCAGCCGCTCGCCGTCCGGTGACAACAGGACGCCCGGCACGCGCGAGACCGTCTCCATGATGCCGTGCCCGGCGTCACACTGGGCCGCGCACCAGTGGCCGCTGCTGACCTCGTTCAATGTCGCCGTCCACACCGGCGCAAGCGTGGCCACGTCGAGCAGCAGCACGCGCGGCGGTGGGAGCGGGGTTATGCCCAGCTGTTCGCCCTCCGGCTGGCCATAGGCAACCAGCGTGGCGGCGTCCGGGCCGAAGCCGAGTTGTGAGGGCGTGAAGGGCAGCGCCGTCGTGGCCAGCATCGTTCCGTCAGTGGCGTTGAGCAGCCGGAGCGTGTTGCCGCCGTCGTCGTCGCGGACGGAAAGGGCCAGCCGCCCGCCGTCGGGGCTGAAGGCGAGCAGGCCAACCCAGCCGTCGGGCGTCAGAGGAACGGCCCGAATCGCCCACGCCGCCACGTCAACCAGGTAGACGGCCGACGATCGCGGCCCGCACGTCTCGCCGCCGGCATAGGCGTAGCAGAGTTGCCCGCCGGCGTCCACGATGGCCAGGCGGCGGCCGTCGGCCGACACCGCGGTGGGGGGGATGAAATCACTGTCGCGTCCGTCGTCGAACGGCAGCCGTGCGTAGCCGGGCGCATCCCAGCCAGTCAGCGGATCGACGGCGCGGACGACGCGGCCGAGGGCGTCGTCCCAACCGATGAGCAACAGCGGGGACGCCGATGCAGCGAGCTGCGTCGCCGCGGGCGTGGCCGCCGGCGCGGCTGTCTCTCTGGGCGCAACGGTCGGCAACGGCACGTCCGCGGCCCGTTCGCTTGCCGGCGCGGCACAGGCGGCCAGCAGCAACAACAACGCCAACCAGGTCAGTCTTTTCATCGTTCGGCCTCGTGTTTGTGGGTTTACATGAGGGAGTACACCGGTGGCGGGCAGATGGTTCCATTGAGGAGAGCGGGCGGCAGAGGAGGGGGGAGGAGAATGGAAGAAAGTGCCAGGCAGTGGTTGGCGGGCAGAGCGTAGTGGCCGCCACGATGGGTGCGCCTATAATCGGCGGTCGATATTGAGCGCAAGGAGACCGCCATGCGACCAACACCCATCCCGCCCGCGGCCGGGCAGGAGTCCGTAAGGACTTTGTCGCCTTCTACGCCGGGCCGATGGACGGCTGCTTCGTGGATGGCGAGCGCGTGCGCCCCCAGCCGGGCAACTTCTACGGCGGCTGGATCACCGCGGACGTGGTCAGCCCGTTCAAGGGCGAGCCGGGGTCACAGGGGTGGTGATCGTCTGACTGTAGGTGATCGTGGCCACGCCGCGCAGAGTCGCCGCCACCGAGCAATACTTTTCGACCGACAGGCTCACCGCGCGAGCGACTTTGTCGGGTTCCAGCCCGTCCCCGTCCAACGTGAAATGCAGGTGGATGTCGGTGAAAGCGTAGGGTGGGTCGGGCAACTGCTGGCCGTCCACGTCGATGCGCAGCCCGGTCAGATGTTGCCGCTGTCGCTCCAGAATGGCGACCACGTCGTGGGCGGCGCACGAGGCCAGACTCATTAGCAGCAGATCGGACGGCTTGGCCGCCTTCCACTCCTGCCAGCCCGGTTCCTCCCGCGGCCAGGAACCGGCCAGGACCATATTGCCGTGGGAATCGCGACAGGCGAAGAGGCGGCTACCCTCTTCCAGCCACTTGACAGCGATGTTGCTCAACAGAATCTCCTTATGCGTATGCGGCTAGGGGGCCTGGCAGGCAGGCGGCACGTCGGGCAGGTCAGCGCCGCTGTCGGGGTCGATGCAACGGCAGTAGCTGGCCCCCTGCCCCTCGCCCGCCCAGAACCAGTAGGACACAGTCGTCTGGGTGCAACTGGCCGACGGCGCGCTCAGCGGCGGGGCCACCGATCGCGCCCGCTCCAGCCCCAGCCCCTCAAAATCAGCTTCCTGCAACAGGAACAGCCGCCAATGTCGCCCGTCGGCGTCGCCGACCTGCACCTGGCCGTTGCGCGCCAGCACGACGGCCAGTGTCGGAAACAGCATCACCGCCAGCCAGAACAGGATGAACAGCAGGATCAGCAAGCGGCGCGACCACACTCTCATAGGCGCTCCCAGTCATGCAGCCGGTCGGCTCACCAATGCCGCCGGCGCTAGGCGGCCACCTTCGGCTCAGCCACCATCGCCGGCAAGTATAGCTCGGTCGTGTATTGCTTCACCATCCGCCGCGTGCTGAACAGCCACGCGTTGGAGCGAATGGCCTCGCGCATGACCTGCACCCAGCCGCGCGGCGTGCCGTCGCGGTCGCGGTCGTAGAAAAGGGGCACGATCTCCTGCTCCAGCAACTGGTAAACCATGTCGGCGTCGAAAGCGTCTTGCGCGTCGGAGTCGCTGAACTCGCGATCCTCCACCGCCCAGCCGTTGGCGCCGTTGTAGCCCTCGGCCCACCAGCCGTCGAGGATGCTCAGGTTGGGGATGCCATTGAGCGACGCCTTCATGCCGCTGGTGCCGCTGGCCTCGCGCGGGCGACGCGGCGTGTTCAGCCAGACGTCGACGCCCTGCTTGAAGTAGCGCGCCGAGTGAAGGTCGTAGTTCTCCACAAAGGCGACGCGCCCGCCGAAGTAGTTGGATTTGGCGAAGTTGTAAACCTGCTGGATGAGGTGCTTGCCTGGTTCGTCGGCCGGGTGGGCCTTGCCGGCGAAGACAATCTGCACCGGCCGGTGCATATTCAGCAGGATGCGCTGCAAGCGTTCCATGTCCTGGAACAGCAGCGTCGCCCGCTTATAGGTGGCAAAGCGGCGGGCGAAGCCGATGGTCAGCGCGTTGGGGTCGAGCAGCGTGCCGCCGACAAGCACCTCGGTCGGATCGCACTGCCCGGCCACCCAGGAATGGCGGGCGCGCATGCGCAGATAGTCCATCAACTTCGTCTTCAGGGTGGCGTGGGTGCGCCAGAGGATCTCGTCGGGCACGTCGGCCAGCCGCTCCCAGAGGGCAGGGTCGTCGTGGTGATCTTCCCAGTCCGCGCCGAGGTACTCCTTGAACACCTGGCGCATCTCGCCGGCCGTCCAGCCGGGCACGTGGACGCCGTTGGTGATGGCCATGATAGGCACGTCGGCCACGGCCCGGTCGGGCCAGACGGGCTGCCACATCTGCCGCGAGACTTCGGCGTGGAGCTGGCTGACGCCGTTGCGCCGGCCGGAGAGACGCAACGCCAGCACGGTCATATTGAAGGCGTCGCCCCACGGCTCGGCGTGGTGGCCCAGGCTCAGGAACTTCTCGCGGTCGATGCCCAACTCATTCCAGAAGCCGGGGAAGTACTTGTCCATCAGCGAGAAGGAAAAGGCGTCGTGGCCCGCGGGCACGGGCGTATGGGTCGTGAAGACAGTGCGGCCCTTAACCAACTCGCTGGCTGCCTCGAAGTCCAGCCCGTTGGTCACCTCCTGGCGCACGCTCTCCAGCAGCAGAAAAGCGGAGTGGCCCTCGTTCATGTGCAGCACGGCCGGCTTGTAGCCCAGCTTGTGCAGCAGCCGCACGCCGCCGATACCCAGCATGATCTCCTGGCGGATGCGCACCTCGCTGTCGCCGGAGTAGAGGCGGGCCGACAGCTCGCGGTCCCACGGCTCGTTTTCGGGTACATCGGTGTCGATGAGGTAGAGCGGCACGCGGCCGACCTGCACCCGCCAGACGCGCGCCTGCACCATGCGATTGCCCATCCAGACCTCGATGCGCAGTTCGCGGCCGTCGTGGTCGTCCACCGGGTGAATGGGCACGTCGGCCATGTAGACCGGCTCGTAGATCGCCTCCTGCCAGCCGTGCGAGGGTAGGCGCTGGCGGAAGTAGCCCTGTGGGTAGAAGAAGCCCACGCCGACGAACGGCAGGCCCAGGTCGCTGGCCTCCTTGGCGTGGTCGCCGGCCAGAATGCCCAGGCCGCCGGAGTAGATCGGCAGCGAGCTGTGCAGGCCGAACTCGAAGGAGAAGTAGGCGATGGTTTTGTCCTTCAGTTCGGGATAGGTGCGGTGGAACCAGCTATGGCCGTTGGCCATGGCCCGGTCGAAGTCCAGCAGGACTTTGTTGAGGCGGCGCAGGAAAGCCGGATCGGCGGCGCGCGCGGCCAGCGTCTCGTCGCTGATCAGGCGCAGCACCTTGACCGGGTTGTGCTGGGTGCGCCGCCACAGGGGAAAGTCGAGGCGGCGAAAGACATCACGAGCGTCGGCGTTCCAGCTCCACCAGACGTTAAAGGCCAACTCAGGCAGTCGCCGGAGCTTTTCGGGCATGCGTTCGGTGAGTTCGTTCATGATGCTCCACATGCTCCCTGGGTGTTTATTGGATGGTCTCAGGGGGTTCTTCGATTGGAGTGCGTCGTTGAAAGGTCAACGATGCCTGGGGCGCATTATAGCATAGAGTGACTTCGCTGCACGCGCGAAATGGGGCAGAGCAAGACCTCAGAGGTCTCAGAAGACCTCTGAGGTCTGTCGGCGAGGTCTGCCGGCAACCTACAACGGCGAAAAATGCACCGGCAGTTGCACCACGGGCGGCTCCTCCACCCGCCGGATGATCAGCTCGGCGATCTCCGTGCAAATCCACTCGAACTGGGCCGCGGTCATCAGCTCGTGGTCGATCAGCGGCGAGGGGTTGGTGGCGTTGATGAGATAGATGTCGTCGCCCTGAATGACGAATTCAGACATGTTGATCTCATAGCCGTAGACATGGCTGAGTTGTTGGGATAGTTCGGTCATGCGGTCGGCCGCTTCCCCGGCCAGCTTGATCGCCCGCTCGTGGTAGTGGGCCTGCTCCATCGAATAGGGCAGCAGCAGCGTCCTGTCGCCGCCAATGACGATGCAGTGGAAGTGAACATCGGACTCGATCACCTGTTGGAGGATCATCGTGCGCGTGCCGCTCTCATCGTAGCGCTGGATGAGTTCGTCAACGTTGTTCACGCGGTGGGCAAAACGCCGGCCGCCGCTGCGCACATCCTTGAAGATGGCCGGGCTACCGATGTAGTCGATAATCGCCTGCCAATTCATGGGATAGTCCAGGTTGCGGAAGCTATCGGGCACGGTCTCGGCGTCGATGTCCTTGTTGGGCAGCATGATCGTCCGCGGCGTCCTGACGCCCAGCCGGCGCAACACGGCCGCGGATAGAAACTTGGTGTCGTTAGACCAGACGAACGGGTCGTTGATGACGTAGCAACCCTTGATCGCGGCGAACTCGACGTAGTTGCGATAATAGGGGACTTCGTGCGACATGCGGTCGATGATGATGTCATAGACGACCGGCTCATCGAGGAACGTTCCGCCCAGCTTGACCAACTCCGCCTGGGCCACGCCGCGCTCGTTGATACGCGCCATGACCGCCTCAGGCATGTCGCGCTCGCGCCCAATGAGAAAACCAACTACCTTCTTTCCGTCTCGGCTCATGATCCACTCCCAGTGCCACTCTGCCAGTGCTGTTGGCGAGAAACCCGCTTCGGCTGCCCGCAGATGGGCGGCCGGGCTGCGCCGCACACGCGCTTTTCTCCGCGTCAACTATAGCCAATTCGCGCCGGATGCCCAAATTGGCGCGCCGGGTTGGCGCGCCGCCCGCGCCCTAACCCTGTTCAGCCAGCAGGCTGTCGATGGCCCCCTGAAAGACGCTGTAGGGCTGCGCGCCGGAGATGAAGTGGCCGTTCAGGAAAAAGGCCGGTGTGCCGTTGACGCCCAGGCTCTCCCCCTGCGTCACGTCGGCCTGCACGACCTCGGTGTGCCGGCCGCTCAGCAGGCAATCACTGAAGATGGCCTCGTCCAGGCCCAGCTCGCCGGCAAATTCGGTGAAAATGTCGGCCGCGTCACCCCGCCCGCTCCAGCTATCCTGCCGGCTGAACAGTATGTCGTGCATCTCGATATAGGCGTCCTGGTCGTTGGCGCAGCGGGCCGCTTCGGCCGCCAGTTGGGCCTGCGGGTGGATGCTCGTCAGCGGGAAGTCCATGAAGACGTAGCGCACCAGGCCGGCATCGACGTAGTTGGCCACGATCTGCGGATAAGTTTCGGCAAAGTGGCGGCTGCAATAGGGGCACTGGAAGTCGGTGAACTCGACCAGGACAACCGGCGCGTCGGCCGCGCCGATACTGATCGCGCCGCTGGTGTCCACATCGACCGGGCCGCTGGGCGTGGGCGTCGGCTGCTCCTGCTGCACGTAGGCGTCGGCCAGCGTGCCTTCCTCGGCCAGACCGACGGCATAGGCGAACAAATCAAACTGCTGCGCGCCGCTGATGGGGAAGCCGTTGATGAAGAACGCCGGCGTGCCGTTGACGCCCAAGGCGAAGCCCTCATCCTGGTTGGCCTGAATGAGGTCGTCGAAGCGCCCGCTGGTCAGGCAGGCGGCGAAGGCGTCGCCGTCAAGCCCCAGATCGGTGGCCAGGCCGGTGAAAATATCGTTCAGGCCCGTCGTCTGGCCGCTCCAGTCCGCCTGCCGCGTGAAAAGGCTATCGTGCATCTCCCAATAGGCGTCCTGCTCGCCGGCGCAACGGGCGGCCACGGCCCCGGCCCGCGCCTGGGGATGGATGCTGTCCAGCGGAAAGTCCTTGATGACGTAGCGCACCCGCCCGGTGTCGATCATCTCGGTGATCATCCTCGGCAGCGTCTCGGCGGCATGGCGCTGGCAGTAGGGGCACTGGTAGTCGGTATACTCGACGATGGTCACACCGGCGGTGTCCTCGCCGCGCGCGGCGGCGATGTTGTCCATGAAGATGGTCGCCGGCGTCGGGGCCATGGCCGGGCCGGATGGTGTGGCGGCGGCCGCGGCCGTGTCGCCGGCCGGCGCGGCATCGATCGTCTCGCCGTTCAAGAGGGCGGTGATGGCTCCGTTGAACGTTTCCAGCGGGTAAGCTCCGGCGATGAGCTGCTCGTTCAGGAAGAAGCTGGGCGTGCTGTTGACGCCACGATTCAGACCGAGTTCCTGATCGGCGGCGATGGCTTCGGCGTAGCGATCTTCGTCCAGACACGCGCCGAAGTCGGCCGCGTCCAGCCCCAGTTCGGCGGCATAGGCGCGGAAGACATCGGCCGCGCCCTCGTTGGCCCAGGCGTCAATATCGGCGAAGAGGCGGTCGTGCATGCCCCAGTAGGCCGCCGCGCCCGCCTCCCCGGCACAGCGCGCGGCGTTGGCCGCCGGCTGGGCATAGGGGTGGATGCTGCTCAACGGGAAGTCATAGAAGATGAAGACGGCATCGCCGGCGGCCACCTGGTTCGCCAACAGGCTGGGCAGCGTCTCCTCACTGAACATGCCACAGTAGGGGCACTGGAAGTCGGAGAAGGCTTCCATTTTCACCGGCGCGTCGAGGCGGCCACGATAGGGCTGCCCCCCGGCGGTGAAGCCGACGGGCAGGCCGTTGGCGTCCGTCTCGCTGGGTGGCGTCGGGGCGACGCTGGTCGCCGGGGCGGCGGTAGCCGCGACGGTCTCGGCCTGGTCGCCGGCCGAAGGCGTCAGACCAATGAAGGGGATGCTGCCGGTTGATTCGCCGGAGCCGGCCGAAGTGCAGGCCGCCAGCGCCAGCAACAGGGCAACGAGCACGAACAACGAAAGGGTACGCTTGGTGGGTCGATTCATCGGTGTGTCCAGGAACGCCGCGCGCCGGCCTTGCCGGGGTAGCGCTGTCCGCGGTTGGATGGCTCAAGTATAACCCCGCCCGCCCCATGAGGGCCAGCCCAGCGGGGTCTCTTAACAAATCATCATCGGTCGCCTTCGCCGCGGAATTGTGCTAGACTAGCCTATTGAGCTTTTCACGGCCTAGCGCCGGCAAAACGAAAACCCGAAAAGGAACCAATCTGCTGATGCGAAAGCTGCTTCTTCTCTTGCTGCTGGCGGGCCTGTTGGCCGGTTGCCGGCAGGATGACCCCGTGGACGCCACGCCTGTCGTGGCGGGCACGTCGGAGGCCACGGCTTCCGGCGAGGGCACGCCCGTGGCCGCGGCCACCACCGCGCCGACGGATACGCCCGCGCCGCCCCCGACCCTCACGCCCACACCTCGCCCACCCAAAGACCTTGTCGTCTGCGTGGCGGCCGAGCCGACCGACCTCTACCTCTACGGCGACAACTCCGCGGCGGCCACGGCTGTGCGCCATGCCCTCTACGAGTCGCCTATCACCTCGCTCGGCTACGAGTACCAACCGTTGGCGCTGGAAAAGCTGCCCAGCCTGGCCGACGGCGACGCGCGGATGCAAACGGTCGAGGCCACTGAGGGCGATCTCGTCGTCACCGCCGCCGGCGAACTGGCCCCGCTCGGCCAGGGCACAACCGTCCTGGACGCGGATGGCCAGCCGGTCACCTACGACGGCCAGCCCATCACCATGACCCAGCTTGTCGTCGAGTACACCTTCCGGCCGCTGGTCTGGTCTGACGGCACGCCCGTCACCGCCGCAGACTCCGTCTACAGCTTCCGCCTGGCCAGCGATCGCTCCGCGCCGCGGGCCGACGTACCCTCGCGCTATACGGCCGCCTACGAGGCCGTCGGCGAGCGCACCGTCCGCTGGACAGGCCTGCCCGGCTATCACGACCCGACCTTCATGACCCACGTCTGGGCGCCTTTGCCGGAGCACCAGTTGGGCGAATTCGACCCGGCGGAACTGCCGGCGCTGGACGAGGCCGCCCGCCAACCGCTGAGCTACGGCGCGTTCGTCGTCGATAGTTGGACGCCAGGCGAGGCCATCCGTCTGGTTCCCAACGCCTACTACGACCGCGCCGCCGAAGGGCTGCCCTATCTGACTTCGCTGACCTTTCGCTTCCTGACGCCGGAGCCGGGCAGTCTGCCGCAGGGCTATGCAGACTGCCACATCCTGACCAGCGACCTGCTGCCGTTCGACACGCTGGCGGCCGTGGACGCCGCCGCGGCCGCGGGCGATCTGGTCGAGCACGTGACGACCAACGGCGTCATCGAACAGATCATCTTCGGCATCGACCATGCCGGCGCGTTCGCCGAGACGCACGCGCCCTGGTTTGCGGACACGCGCGTGCGCCAGGCCGTCACGCAGTGCATCGACCGGCAGGCCCTGGCGGACGAGTTCACCGGCGGCCGGGCCGAGGTCATGGACACCTTCGTGCCCAACGACCACGCCCTTCACCCCGACGACGCGGCACAGTGGCCCTATGACCCCGCCGCGGCCAACGCCCTGCTGGACGACGCCGGCCTGTTCGACAACAACGGCGACGGCGTCCGCGAGGCGCTCGGCGCGACGACGACCTTCTCGGTCACGCTGGGCACGGTCGCCGGCGACCCGCTGCGCCAGCAGCTCAATGAGCGCGTGCGCGACAACCTGGCCGAGTGCGGCATCCAGGTCAACCCATTCACGATGGAGGCCGGGGCGTGGTTTGCGCCGGGGCCGGCCGGGACGGTCTTCGGCCGCAAGTTCGACCTGGCCCAATTCGCCTGGCTCAGCCGCATTCCGCCCGACTGCGGCATGTACCTGACAGCCAACATCCCCGGCTCAGTCGAGCTAGGCTACAACGGCTGGGAGGGTATCAACGTCTCCGGCTGGTCGAACGAAGCCTTTGACGCCGCCTGCGGCCGGGCGCTGTCGCTGCTGCCGGGCGAGGAGGGCTACGCGGAAGCTCACCAGGAAGCGCTGCGCCTCTTCGCCGCCGAATTGCCGGCCGTGCCCCTGTTCGCCCGGCTGCGGCTGGCGGCGACAACGCCCGACGTGCTCAACTTCCGCCTCGACCCGACGCAGCCGTCGGAATTGTGGAACGCCTTTGAACTGGATATGACGGTGGGAGGCTCGTAGACGTGGACAGCGCTGATCGCGATGAGCGGTTCCTGATCGTCGGGCTGGGCAACCCCGGCCGCAACCACGCCTTCAACCGCCACAACGTTGGCTTCATGGCCGTCGACAAGCTGGCACTGGCCCAGGGCATCGACCTGCGCCGCGTCCAGAGCAAGGCCATCGTCGGCAACGGCCGGCTGGCCGAGCGCGCGGTCATTCTGGCCAAGCCACAAACCTTTATGAACCTGAGCGGCGAGGCCGTCGGCGCGCTGGCCAGCTTCTACCGCATTCCGCCCCGCGCTGTGCTGGTCGTCTACGACGAGCTAGACATCCCCTTCGGCGTCATCCGGCTGCGCGAAAAAGGCGGCGCGGGCGGCCACAACGGCATGCGCTCCGTCATCCAGCACCTGGGCAACGACTTCCCGCGGCTGCGGCTGGGCATCGGCCGGCCGCCGGGGCGGATGGACCCAGCCGCCTACGTCCTGCAAGACTTCAGCCGCGACGAGCTGCCGCTGGTCAGCGAGATGCTGGCCACAGCCGGCCAGGCCATCGCGTCGTTCGTCCGCGACGGCATCGACCTGACCATGTCGCGCTTCAACGGGCCGGTGGAAGGAGCTACGCAGGCGTAGAAACCGAGTTTCTTCTGAGAAACTCGGTTTCTAAGTAAGAGAGAAGCATGAACGTCTCCGGACTGCTCGACCTGTTCGACCAGATTCCCGCCTTTGGGCAACTGACGGCCGCCCTGGGCGAGACCGAAGGCAGCCCGCTGCTGCCGCTGGACCTGCCGCGCGGGGCGCGCGCGCCCGTCGTCGCCCAGCTCTACCGGCGGCTGAGCACGCCCGCCCGCGCGCCCATCCTGTTGCTTTGCGGCCGGGTCGATACGGCCACGCTCTGGCATCAGGCCCTGGAGACGTGGCTGCCGGAGGGCAGCCGCCTCCACCGCCTGCCGGAGCCAACGCCCCTGCCCTACGACCGCGGCCCGTGGAGCGACCGGACGCGCGCCGGCCGCCTGGCCGCCCTGACCGACCTCATCGCCGGGCAGCATCCGCTCGTGCCCGCCGCGGAAATGCCGCCGCTGATCGTTGCCTCGGCGCGAGCCTTCCTGCAGAAGACGCTGCCCAAGCGCCGCTTCATCACCACCACGCGCGTGCTGCGTGTCGGCCAGACGCTCGACCTGGAGAAGAGCCTGGCCGCCTGGCTCGACATCGGCTATGAGTCCGCCAGCGTCGTCGAGGCCCCCGGCCAATTCAGCCGCCGCGGCGGCATCCTCGACATCTTCCCCATCGCCGCGCCATACCCGGTGCGCATTGAACTGTTCGGCGACGAAGTCGATACTCTACGCGCCTTCGACCCGACGACGCAGCGCTCGGCCGTCCTGGGCGACAGCGGCAACGCCCCGGCCAGCGTCGTCATCCCACCCGCGCGCGAGGCCCTGCCCGGCGCGGCCCGCGACTTCGCCGAGGTCTGGGCCGATGAGTCGGAGCCGGACGAAGCCAGCCTGCCCTCCTGGCGCGACGACCTGGCCAACTTGCGCCTCGGCCGCGCCTTCCCCAACCTGGAGTACTACCTGCCGCTCATCTACGCCAACCCGGCGTCGCTGCTCGACTATCTGCCGCCCGCGGGTCTGGTCATCGTCGACGACTACGAGGAGTTGCGCACCGTCAGCGAGGAATTGGCCGCCCACGCCCAACAGGTGGCCGAGGAGCAGGCCGCGCTGCCGCCCGGCTACCCCAGCCCCATCTACACCTGGGACGAGATCGCCTCCGAGCTAGCCTGGTGGCGTCCGCTGGTGCTGGGCGAAGGGCTGGCCGGGACGACCGGCGGCGACGAACTGCGCTACATCGAGTTGGCCGAAGCGTTCGACCCTGGCCCGCGCTATGGCGGTCAGGTGCGCCCGCTGCTCAACCAACTCAAGCAGTCGCAGCGCGAGGGGGAGCGCGTCGTTGTCTTCAGCCGGCAGGCCCCGCGCCTGGCCGAGCTATGGACCGGCGAAGGCGGCCGGCTCATCCGCACGCTGGAGCCGCTGACCCAGGCCGGACCGTCCGATGCCGTCCATCCCGTCATCACGGCTATCGACGCCGGCGCCGGCCGCACCGGCACGGTCTCGCTCAGCGCACTGCCGGCGACGCCGCCGGACGGCAGCCTGACCTTCGTCCACGGCAGTCTGGCCGATGGCTTCAGCCTGGTGCGGCGCGAGGACAACCACGTGCTGCTCCACCTGCTGACCGACGCCGAGATCTTCGGCTGGAGCCGCCCCGCGCCACGCCGTCAGCGCACGGCCCGCCCGGCCGCGCCGGAGACCTACTTCGCCGACATCAAGCAGGGCGACTACGTCGTCCATCTCGACTATGGCATTGGCAAGTTCGAGGGGCTGGTGGTGCGCAACCTGGGCGGCATGGAGCGCGAGTACCTGCTGGTGCAATATGCCAACGGCGACACACTCTACGTGCCCGTCCACCACGCCGACCGCCTGGGCAAGTGGATCGGCCCGGACGACGCCGACCCGGGGCTTAACCGGCTGGGCGAGCGCACCTGGACGCAGGCCAAGGCCGCGGCCCAACGCGCCGCCGACGAGCTGGCCCAGGAACTGCTCGACCTCTACGCCGCCCGCGAGACCGTTCCCGGCCACGCCTTCCCGCCCGACTCCGAGTGGCAGGCCGAACTGGAGGCCGCCTTCCCCTACCGCGAGACGGAAGACCAACTGCGCGTCATCGGCGAGGTCAAGGACGACATGGAGCGCGCCAACCCGATGGACCGCCTCATCTGCGGCGACGTCGGCTATGGCAAGACGGAGGTCGCCCTGCGCGCCGCCTTCAAGGCGGTCAATGACGGCAAGCAGGTGGCCATGCTGGTGCCGACGACCATTCTGGCCCAACAGCACTTCACGACCTTCCGCGAGCGCCTGACGCCCTTCCCGGTCACGGTCGAGATGCTGTCGCGCTTCCGCACGACCACGCAGCAGCGGCGCATTGTCCAGCAGTTGCGCGCCGGGCAAGTGGATATCATCATCGGCACCCACCGCCTGCTATCCGACGACATCGCCTTTAAAGACCTGGGGCTGGTCATCATCGACGAGGAGCAGCGCTTCGGCGTGGCCGACAAGGAGAAGCTGAAGCAGTGGCGCACCGAAGTCGATGTGCTGACGCTGACGGCGACGCCCATCCCGCGCACGCTGCACATGGCCCTGACCGGTGTGCGCGACATCAGCATCATCGACACCGCCCCGGCCGAGCGCCTGCCGGTGGAGACCTATGTCGGCGAATCCGACGACGCCCGCATCCGCACGGCCATCCTGCGCGAGCTAGACCGCGGCGGCCAGGTCTTTTTCGTCCACAATCGCGTGCAGAGCATCCACATCATCCGCAAGCGGCTGGAGAAGCTGGCCCCGGAGGCGCGCGTCCTCGTCGCCCACGGGCAGATGAGCGAGCGTCAGTTAGAGAAGATCATGGTCGAGTTCGCCGAGGGACGGGTGGACATCCTCCTGAGCACGACGATCATCGAGAGCGGCCTGGACTTCCCCAACGCCAACACGCTCATCGTCGACCGGGCGGAGCAGTTCGGCCTGTCGCAGCTCTACCAGTTGCGCGGGCGCGTCGGCCGCTCCACGCGGCGCGCCTACGCCTACTTCTTCCACGCCCCCTGGCGTGGGCTAACGCCCGACGCTCAGGCGCGGCTGGAGACCATCGCCGAGCACACCCAACTCGGCTCCGGCTACTTCATCGCCGTGCGCGACATGGAGATTCGTGGCGCGGGCGACTTCCTGGGCGGCGAGCAGAGCGGCCACATCTCCGCCGTCGGCTTCGACATGTACACGCGCCTGCTGACGCGCGCCGTCAAGCGCCGCAAGGCCGAGCAGCGCGGCGAGGCCCCACCAACCGAGCCGCCCGACAACGTGCTCATCGACCTGCCCCTGGCGACCTACATCCCCACCGACTACGTGCCCGATACGCAACTGCGGCTGCGCCTCTACCGGCGCATGGCCACGCTGGACACGCTGGCGGAGATCGACGAGATGGCCGCCGAGCTGGCCGACCGCTTCGGCCCCATCCCCGACCCGGTGCATAACCTGCTTTACCAACTGCGGGCCAAGGCGCTGGGACAGATGGCCGGGGTCAACGCCGTCGTCACCGAGGCGGGGCAGATTCGCATCCGCATCGCCGAATTGGCCGGCATGGATCGCTATCGCCTGCAACGCTATTTGGGCGACAACGTGCGCGTCAGCAAGAGCGCCATCTGGCTGAAGAAAGACCGCGGCACGCACGAATGGCAGATCGAGTTGGTACAGGTGCTGGAAAAGCTACGCCTGTTCGAACGCACCGCCGGAGCGACGCCCGAACCGGGCGCGGCCGGCGCGCAGGAAAACAATGGACATTAAGTTCTTTGACGATCCTCTGGAGCAACCGCGCGGGCGCGAGGACACGCGCTTCCGCCAGATCGGCCTGTTCATCTATCCGGAGCGGCGGGTGTTCGCCTTCGGCGTTGAGCTGACGCCGTTCGTCGAGCGGCCGTCGATCGAAGTCCACGTCCGCAACGGCGCGGGCGAGCCGGCCGGCTCGCTCCACGTCATCGAGACGCTGACGCCCAACTTCAGTCTGACGATGCACCTGCGCGACGCGGCGACGCTGAACCCTTATGAGTTGACCGCCGTCCTCTACTACGCCTGGCCCGACCAAGATCGCATCGAGGTCGATCGCCAGACCGTCCACTTCAGCATGGACGAGGGCGGCGAGCACCGCTTCCCGTTCGACGCTTAGGCCGTCAGCGACGCCTGGTGGTCGATCAGCTTCTGGAGCTTGCTCTTCGTCTCGCGCCAGGCGATCTTGGACAGGCCCAGCTTCTGGCGGATGTCGTCCTGTTCGACGCCGGCCTGCCAGTCGCGCATGGCCGACGCCCAGCGCAGGTTCTCGAACGACAGCGCGCCGGCGGGCAAGTCTGCCTCCTCGGCGATGTCGCGCAGGACGTATTCCAGGTTGCGGGCCGTGCAGGTGAAAAGCGTGTCGCTCGGCCGGTATTGCTGCATGTACTCATCGAGCACCGTCAGCCACGCCGGTTCCAGCGGCAGCTTGCGCTCCTTGTAGCGCAGGCGCGGGTTGGCGTAGCGGACGTAGAGCACCGGCTTGCCGGCATCGCTGTCGTCGATGTGGTTGGGCACAATGGCCATTGCCTCGCCCTTCTTAATGCCCGTCTGCAACAGTAGGTTGAGCAACAAGGTGGGGCGAGCGTCGGGCCTGTGGGCGTCCGCGCCGGCGCGCCGGGCCTCGACCACGGCCAGGGCGCGGTCAATATCGATCGGCGTCGGCGCGTTGGGTAGGGGGCTGCTGACGCTTTGCTGGATTACCGCCGCCGAGGGGTCTTGCGCCAGAACGCCAGTGTCGTGCAGCCAGCCGAAGAAGACCTTCAGCGCCGTCACGCGACGAGCGTAGGACTTGGGGCTACAGGGCACGCCGCGCTCGTCGGTTAGCCAGTACAGGAAGTCGGTCAGGTTCTTCGTGCCGATCTCACCGACGGGCGTGCCAATGCCCAGGTAGCGCCCCAGCAGACGGATGTCGCTGGCGAAGGCCTTGACCGTGTTGAGCGAGAAGCCCTCGTCCTGCATGTGCTTCTCGAATGTCCCCAGCGCCGCCTGCAAAGAGGCATTGCGCGTCAGGGGGGCGGGCTTGCGCTCGTCGTCGGCGCGCGGCGACAAGTCCGGGAATAGCTCCCGCTGTGCGGAATTGTCCATGCGTCTCCCTCGGTCATCGCTCGCGTCGGTTATGCGAAGACCATTATGCGAAATTGTAGATCGAGGGCGGCCGCTTGTCAAGGGGCCGTGACGCGGATGTAGAGCGTATAGGCCGACGTCGCGCTCAACGGCCCGTCGGCGATGATGCGGATGTAGTAGCGGCCCGCAGCGCGCAGGCCGAGATCGACGGTCTTGTCCGACGTCGGCTCGCCGGCCGTGCCGATGAGCTGTAGCTGCTGGCAGGCGACGCCCGTGGCGACGTTCATCTGGCCGCGGCCGGGGCTAAAGCCACGCAGCTCGACCGAGACGTTGGCCGCCGCCGGTAGTTCAAAGGTGAACCAGTCAACCTGATCATCCGGCAAGAACGCCTCGGTGCGATTGGTGAAGATCGCGTAAGCGTCGGCGCAAACGTCGTTCGGCTCCTCGGAGCGGCGGGAGATCATCGGCATGAGCAGACGCGCCGTCGGCGCGGGCAGCAAGTGGACAACGGCCACGCGCGCCCCGCCGGCCGTCTCGCCATCGCTGACGGTGTATTCGATGCGCCGGTCCTCGACGTCGGGCTGCGGCAGAATGTTGTCGTAGGTGAGCGTGCGCAAGACCTGTTGGTAGTTGACGACACTATCTACGCCGGTCAGGCTGAGGACGCCGGTAGCCGGGTCGTAACTGCGCTTGATGTTGGCCGCGCCGCTGATGTCGGCCGTCAGCAGCTCCGCTTGCCGGTTCTTCAGGTTGACAATGCGGACGGTGACACTCTTCAGATTGGTGTTGTCCACGTCGGCCAGCACCAGGTTGGGCGCCAGAAACACCGGCGCACGGTTGATGTAGAAGATCGCTTCGCTGTCGCTGCCCGCGCTGCCGCTGTCGAGGTCGAGCGCGGGGGCGTCGTTGACGGGCTGCACCTGTACGGTCAGCGTGTAGGCCGGCGAGTCGGCCAGTGGGTCGGCCGCGGTGACAGCGAGGATGCGCGGCGTGGCGTCGGGGTCTTGCGAGGTGTTGTGGTAGGCCACCGAGCGCAGCACTTGCTGGTAGGCGGCCAATGTCGCCGTGCCACTGAGTTGCAGCAGGCCGTCTTCGTAGACGACGGCGATCCCCGTGCTGCCGGGCGCGGCCGAGAGTTGTTCGGCGTCGCCGTCGAGCGGGTTGGTTAGCCGCACCGTGGCCCTCGCCAGGGCGGCGCTGTCGCCATCGACAACGACCACACCGGGCATGAGCCGGATCGGGTTGGCGTCCTCGGTGTAGGGCAGCGCGGTTGCCGGCAGCCCAGTTAGCGCCGGTGGGTCGTTGAGCGGCGTGACGGTGGCGAACACAATGCCCGTAGCCGCGCTGAAGGCGCTGCTGCCGCCGGTCTGAGAGGCATCGACGTGTTGGCCGGCCGCGCCGCTGGTCTGATCCCAGGCGCGGAAGGTCAGGTCGCCAGAAGGGCCAACATAGTTGGCTGCGGGTACAAAACGCAGCCAGGCCGTGTCGGGCAGCAGCAGCGCCATCGTCGGCGAAACGACGCCAACGGCCTGCCAGTCGGCCGCGCCGGTCGGCGGGTTGACCAGGCTGAACTGCCAGTTGCCGTGGCTGCCGTCCGCGGCCACTACGGCCAGGCCTTCCAGCGCATTTTCGTCGGCGTCGCTGATGGGATCGCCGGCCGTGGCCAGCAGCGCGGCAACAGACATGCCCGCCGGCTGGGCGGTGTCCTCGGCCACTTCGCCCAACGAGAGGGGCGTGGGCGCGTTGAGGACGGGCGCGTTGTTGGTGGGGTTGATACGCACGGTGCTGACGGCCGTGTTGCCCACGTTCACGCCATCGCTGGCCACAACCTCAATGAGGCGCGCCGTCGTGCCGGGCTGGGTAGAGGTATTCTGATAGGTGACCGTCCGTAGCACCTGTTGGAAGGCAGCCAGCGTGTCCGGGCCGGTGAGTACCAGGCGACCGGTCGCCGGGTCATAGGCCGCGGCGGTGATGCTCGTCCCGGTGGTTGTCGCCGCCAGTGACTCGGCCGCGCCACTGGGCCGGTTCGTCAGCGTCACAGTTATAGAGGCCAGACTGGCGTGGTCGGCGTCGCTGACGGTCGCGTCGCCGTCGGCGATGGCCACGGGCAGCCCACCCTCGAAGTACTGCGGCGAGAAGCCCGTGCCCTCTTCAGGGCCATTCAGATCGACGGTAGGCAGGTCGTTGACGGCCAGCACTTCGATCGTCACCGTGTCCGACTGGGCGCTAAAGGCTGTCGTGCCACCGTTGATGGAGACATCGACACCCGTCTGGCCGTTTTCGCGGCCGGCGCTCTGGTCCCAGGCGCGAAAGGCGAAGCTGGCCCAACCACTGTAGCCCGGCGCGGGCACAAAGCGAATGCGCGACATCTCGTTGAGCAGCACGGCCGAGGTGTTGGCGACGGCCGGGAACGTCAGCCAGGTCGCCCCAGCCGTCAGCGAATACTGCCACGTGCCATTGCCGGAGGTAGCCTCGATGATGGCCATGCCCTCCAGCGCGTTGTCATCGACATCGGTGATGCGATCCTGGCCCTGTCCCTCGGCGCTCTCGATGATACCCTTGACGGAGTTGCCGCTGGAGTTGACGTCGTCTTCGTTGATGGCCGGCAGGTGCATGTCGCCGCTGTTGTCGAGCACCGGCGCGTCGTTCACGGCGTTGATCAGCACGGTACTGATGCCCGGCAGGCTCGTCAGGGTGTCATCGCTGACAGTGATCTCTACTAAGCGGTCCGTCGTGTCGGGCGATTGCGACGTGTTGGTGTAGGTCAGCGTCCGCAGGACTTGCTGGTAATCGGCCACTGGGCGCGCGCCCTTGAGCGTCAGCTCGCCCTTGGCCGGCTCATACTTGACCGTCAGGCCGGTCGCGCCGGGGTCGGCGCCAAGCGATTCCAGAGTCCCGTCGGGGCGATTGGTCAGCTTGGCTTTGGCGGCGGTCAATTGCGTTCCATCCGGGTAGGCAATGACCAGGGCGGCGCTGTCAATGATCGGCTGGGGGCCGCCGTCCTCGCTGAAGGTGGCCGTGAAGTCGATGCCGGCGGCGTCGCCGTTGAGGTCCAGCACCGGCGCGACCGCCGCGCTGGCGGATGCGAGTGTGACGGACAGAAAGAACGCCAGGCAGAGGCCCGGCAACAGCGCTCGAAAGCGTAGGGAAGTCAGTGGTCGTAGGCTCACAATACGTGTACTCGCGTAGGCATTTGGTTACGACGGCGTTGGTGAGGGCTGCTTTCCGGTCAGGGCCGCCGGCGGCCCGTCAGGGCAGCGGCGGCGGTGTCGGCGTCGGCTCGACGGCCGGCTCCGTTGGGGCTTCGGTCGGCGCTGGGGGCGGCTGTGGCGCTTCGCCGCCGTCGCCATCGCCCAGGCTGGATGGAACGGTCGGACTGGGCGTCGCGAAGAGCGCCGGCGTGCTGGTGGGCAAGAGCGTGGGCATGGCTGTCGGGAAGGGCGTCGGCGGCAGCGTCGCCGCGGCGGGCACGGCCGTCAGCGCCGCCGCGTCCTCCGGCCGCACAACCTCGGCCGAGACCCAGCCGGTGCGCTGGTCTTCGGTCAGCACCAGATACCAGGGATTTTCGCGGTCGTCGTTCCAGGCGAGAACTTGCAGCGCCTCACCGTTGCGCACGCGGCCAATGGTGTTGTAGACAATGCCCGGGCCGCGGCGCAGGTTGACGAGATTGAGAGCCACACGCACGACAGGCACGCGCGTCGGCCCGGCGGTGGGCGCTGGCGGCTCGGTCGGCGCGGTCGTGGCCGTCGGTGTGGCTGTGGGCGGCTCGGTTGGCGACGCGGCC
>JAIBAS010000378.1 GCA_019695075.1 Promineifilum sp.
TCAGGTCGATCATGGCATGTCTCCTGGGGAGGGTTGGTCAGAGTGCGTGGCGGCCTTGCCGCTATTGGTCATATTGTATGACTATATTACCAATATGGCAAGTATTGTATTGTAGCGCGGGATGGTATCCCGCCGCTGAAGGGAGAAGAAGCGGGTTGCCAACCCGCCCTACAGGGAAGCTAGTCGCCGTGGGCGGCGTGGCCATTCAGCAGCGGCCGCAGGAACTCGCCGGTGTAGGACGCGGGAACGCCAACGACTTCCTCCGGCGTGCCCAGGGCGACGATCTCCCCGCCCCGGTCGCCGCCCTCCGGCCCCATGTCGATGATGTGGTCGGCCACTTTGATGATGTCGAGGTTGTGCTCGATGATGACCACGGTGTTGCCCTTGTCCACCAGCTTGTTGAGGGCGTGGATGAGCTTGCTGACGTCGTGGGCGTGCAGGCCGACGGACGGCTCGTCGAGGATGTAGAGCGTGCGGCCGGTGGCGATCTTCGACAGTTCGCGGCTCAGCTTGACGCGCTGGGCCTCGCCGCCGCTCATCGTCGGCGCGGGCTGGCCCAGGTGGATGTAGCCCAGGCCGACGTCGGCCATCGTCGCCAGCTTGCGGCGGATGGGCGGGATGTTGGCGAAGAAGTCCAGCGCCTCGTCAACGGTCAGGTCGAGCACCTCGGCGATGTTGAGGTCCTTGTAGCGCACTTGCAGCGTCTCGCGGTTGTAGCGCGCGCCCTTGCAGATGTCGCAGGGTACGTAAATGTCGGGCAGGAACTGCATCTCGATGCGGTTCTGCCCCTGCCCCTGGCACGCTTCGCAGCGCCCGCCCTTGACGTTGAAGCTGAAGCGCCCCGGCCCATAGCCGCGCAGCTTGCTCTCCGGCAGGCTGGCGAAGAGGTCGCGGATCTGGTTGAAGAGGTTAGTGTAGGTCGCCGGGTTGCTGCGCGGGGTGCGGCCGATGGGGCTTTGGTCGATCTCGATGACCTTGTCCAGGTGCTCCAGGCCGCGGATGTCGCGGTGGCGGCCGGGCAAGACCTTCGAGCCATAGAAGTGCTGATTCAGCCGCTTGCTGAGAATCTCCACCAGGAAGGAGCTTTTGCCGCTGCCGCTGACGCCGGTGATGCAGACGAACTTGCCCAGAGGGATGCGGATGTCCACGTCCTTGAGGTTGTTCTCGGCCGCGCCCAACACCTCCAGCCACTCGCCGTTGCCGGGCCGCCGCTTCTTGGGCACGGCGATGTGCTTGCGGCCGCTCAGGTAGGCCCCGGTCAGGCTGTTGTGGTCGGCGGCGACCTGCTCCGGCGTGCCCTCGGCCACCAACTCGCCGCCGTGCTTGCCCGCGCCCGGCCCCAGGTCGATGATCCAGTCAGCGGCGCGCATCGTCTCCTCGTCGTGCTCGACGACCAGGACGGTATTGCCCAGATCGCGCATCCCCTGCAGGGTATGGATGAGCCGGGCGTTGTCGCGCTGGTGCAGGCCGATGCTCGGCTCGTCGAGGACGTAGAGCACGCCCATGAGCTGGCTGCCGATCTGCGTCGCCAGGCGAATGCGCTGCGCCTCGCCGCCGCTGAGCGTGCCGGCGGTGCGCTCCAGCGTCAGGTAGTCGAGGCCGACGTTGATCATGAAGTTGAGCCGCTCGCGGATCTCCTTCAGGATGGGCTTGGCGATGATCTGCTGCCGCGGGGTCAGCGGCGTGCGCGCCTCGTCCTCCAGGCAGCGCGCCCAGTCGAGGCTCTTGACGACCGTCTGGCGAGTCACGTTGACGATGGTCACGCCATCGACATCGACGGCGCGGGCGACCGGCTGCAAGCGCGTGCCCTCGCAGGTGCGGCACGGCCGGTCGACCATGTACTCCTCCAGCTTCTCGCGCACGTAGTCGGACGTGGACTCGCGGAAGCGCCGCCACAGGTTGGGAATGACGCCCTCGTACTTGGTGCTGTAGTTGCGCGTGTGCCCCTCGCGGTTGCGATAGGTGACCGTCACGGACTCGTCGCCGCTGCCGTAAAGCAGGATGCGCATCTGCTGGGCGCTGAGCCGGCGCACGGGCACGTCGAGGGGGATGCCGAAATGCTTGGCCGTGGCCTTCAGCAATTGCCAGTAGTAACCCGCCTTGTCCTCCGTCGGCCAGCCGATGATCGCGCCGTCGGCCAAAGTCAGATCCTTGTTGGGCACAACCAGGTCGGGGTCGATCTCCTTCTGGATGCCCAGGCCCTGGCAATCGGGGCACGCGCCATAGGGAGTGTTGAAGCTGAAGGTGCGCGGCTCAACAGGTGGGATGCTCGTGCCGTCGTAGGGGCAGTAGAGATGCTCCGAGTAGAGCTGGTCGACCGGGTTGGCCGGGTCGGTGACGTCGTTGATGATAACGATGCCCTTGCCCAGCGCCAGCGCTGTCTCGATGGAGTCGGTCAGGCGGCTGCGGTCGGAGGCGGCCTCTTCGCTGGCGTCGTCGGCAGCGTGGCGGATGACCAGGCGGTCGACGATGGCCTCGATGGTATGGTTCTTGTAGCGGTCTAGCTCGATCTTGTCGTCCACCTGGCGTACTTCGCCATTGACGCGAACGCGGACGAAGCCGGCCTTGCGCACGTCGTCGAAGACGGTCTGGTGGTGGCCCTTGCGATCCTGCACGAGGGGGGCCAGCACCTGGATGCGCGTGCCGGTGGGCATATCGAGGACGTTGCCGACGATCTGCTCGGCCGACTGGGGCATGACCGGCCGGCCGCAGACGGGGCAATGGGGCGTGCCCACGCGAGCGAAGAGCAGGCGCAGGTAGTCGTAGATCTCAGTGACGGTGCCGACGGTCGAGCGCGGGTTGTGGCTGACGCCACGCTGGTCGATGGAAACGGCCGGGCTGAGGCCCTCGATGTTATCGACATCGGGCTTCTCCATCTGGCCGAGGAACTGCCGGGCATAGGCCGACAGCGATTCGACGTAGCGGCGTTGACCCTCGGCGAAGATGGTGTCGAAGGCCAGCGACGACTTGCCCGAACCCGACAGGCCGGTGATGACCACCAGCTTGTCGCGGGGAATCTCTACGTCGATGTTCTTGAGGTTGTGTTCGCGCGCGCCGCGCACGATGATTTTGTCGAGCGACATACTTCCGTTTCCTACTGCGCGAAGAAGAGCCATGGCCACAACCTCCGCGCGGCCGACCCCGATAGCCGACTCGCTATTCTAGCACGGCGACCGCCGGCAGACCATTAGCGTTTGGTTGGATGGGTGAGACGGTCGCGCAATGGATGAGTATAGCACAGATGGTCTAGTCTCACAAGGGGCGGGAGACGTGGGGACGCGATTCGGGAGAATCGCGCCACGAGAGAATCGCGCCACGGGCGCGTATTTTACCAGCCGGCAACACCTCCTTCACAAGTCCTGAACAATTGCGGCCTACACTGTTGGATGCGAGAACCACTCGCGGAGGCATGCATCATGGCAAATAAGCGTAGAGTATGGATCATCGTCGGCGTTGTGGCCGTGTTAGCCATCGTCGGCGGCTATTTGGTCTATAGCAACGGCCAGACGGCCGCGGCTCAGGAAGACACCACCGAGGTGCAGACCTCGACCGTGCGCACAGGCAGCATCACCGTCTCGGCCACCGGCGCGGGCACGGTCATCCCCGCCCGGCAGGTCGATCTGGCGTTCTCGACCAGCGGCGTGTTGACCGAGCTGGCCGTCGGCGTTGGCGACCAGGTGACGACGGGCGACGAACTGGCCCGCATCAACGACACCACCGCCCAGCACGCCCTGGCGACGGCCCAGCTGCAAGTGACACAGGCGGCCATGCAGACCGACGCCACGGCGACACAGACGGGCATCAGCTTCGATGACATCAGCATCGAGGAAGCCCAGATGACGCTGGACGAGGCCCAGGCGGCCCTGGACGAACTCGTCAATTGGACGGCGGATGAAGAGGAGATCGCCCTGCTGCAAGCCAAACTGGACGCGGCCGAGGCCAGCTATAGCGCCGCCCAGGGCCAGGACTCCGCCAGCAGCACCAACGTCGATGTCGAAGCGATCAGCCTGGAGCAAACCAAGCGCGCTCTGGCCGAGGCGCAGGATGCCTACAACGTTGCCCACGATCCCGGCCGCGACTGGGAACTGAACGACCCACGCACGTCCGACGCCCTGGAGGCTGAGCGCGACCGGACGGCCGACAGCCTGCTGCGCGCCCAGGAGGCGCTGGAAGTGGCCGAGTTGAACTACCAGGCGACCGTTTCCAGCACCAACTACAGCAGTTCGGCCTCGGCCCAGTCCAATCTAGTTTCGGCCCAACAGGAATTGGCCACGGCCCAGGCCGGCCCGACCGCGGACGAAATCGCCGCGGCGCAGACGACTGTGCGCACGGCCGAGTTGGCCCTGAAGCAAGCCCAACTCAATCAGGAAGCCAACGCCCTCAGCCTGCAACAGGCGCAACTGTCGTTGCAATCGGCCCAGGCCGACGTGGACGGCACGGTGCTGACCGCGCCCTTTGACGGCGTCATCACGGCGATCAACTACAACGTCGGCGAGAACGCCTCCGGCGCGGTGATGACCCTGGCTGACATGAGCCAGCCTCTGTTGGAGGTTTATCTGGACGAGTCGGACCTGAACATGATCGGCCTCGGCTATCAGGTCGAAGTGAGCTTCGACGCGCTGGTGGATCAGGTGTTCACCGGCACGGTGACGCAGATCGACCCGACGCTGGTCACGTCGAATGGCGTCAGCGTCGTGCGCGCCCTGGTGCAGCTCGATGAGTCCTCCTTCGCCAAGCCGCAGACGTTGCCGGCCGGGTTGAACGCCACCGTTGAAGTCATCGGCGGCAAGGCCGAGAATGCCCTGCTCGTGCCCGTCGAGGCGCTGCGCGAGATCAGCGACGGGCAATACGCCGTCTTCGTGATGGTCGATGGCGTGCCGGAGTTGCGCATGGTCGAAGTCGGCCTGATGGACTACAGCTTCGCCGAGATTCTCAGTGGCGTGGCCGAGGGCGACGTTGTCACCACGGGCGTCGTCGAGACCAACTCGGCCACCGACACCGGCACGAGCGACAGCCAGGCGCCGTCATTTGAGGGCGGCGCGCCCGTGGACGGCGGCGTGCCGGTGGAACCGCCGGCCGGCGGCGGCTTCTAGCCCGCGCGCCGGACACACGGAGGCAGGGCTATGGCCAACACAACGATTATTCAGACAGAAGGGCTGACCAAGGTCTATGGCATGGGCGATATCCTGGTCAAAGCCCTCGATGGGGTGGATATCCACATTGAGCAGGGCGAATTCGTGGCCGTCATGGGGCCGTCCGGCTCGGGCAAATCGACGCTGATGAACATCCTCGGCTGCCTCGACCGCCCCACCGAAGGGCGCTACTTGCTGGCCGGGCAAGACGTCAGCGGCCTGAGCAACAAGCAACTGGCGGCCATTCGCAACCGGCAGATCGGCTTCGTCTTCCAGTCGTTCAACCTGTTGTCGCGCACCAGCGCCGTCGGCAACGTCATGCTGCCGCTGGTCTACAAGCGCGGCGCGGGCGCGCCGCCGCCGGCCGAGCGGCACGAGCGGGCCATGGCCGCGCTGGAGGCCGTCGGGCTGGCCGACCGGGCCAACCACATGCCCAACGAGATGTCCGGCGGCCAGCGCCAGCGCGTGGCCATCGCCCGGGCGCTGGTGAATAACCCCGTGCTCATCATGGCCGACGAGCCGACGGGCAACCTCGACACCCACACCGGCCATGAGATCATGAAGCTGCTGCACGATCTACACAGCCGCGGCGGCACCATCGTCATGGTGACCCACGAACCCGACATCGCCGCGCAGACGCAGCGGACGATCACCATGGTGGACGGCAAGCTGGCCGACGACGGCCACGGGAGGCGACAATGACCACCGCCACAGACATCCTCACCGCTCCGAGCCTGCCGGCCGCCGAGGCCGCCGGGCAGGCAATTCTCGACGCCGACGGGATGATCCCCGCCCGCGAAATCCTGGCCATCGCCTGGGAAGGCGTGGTGCGCAACAAGATTCGCTCGCTGCTGACGATGCTGGGCATCATCATCGGCGTGGCCGCGGTCATCATCATGATCGCCATCAGCGCCGGCACCGAGGCGACCATCGCCGAACAGATCGAAGGGCTGGGCGCGAACCTTGTCTTCATCCAATCGTCGTTCATGCGCGGCGGCCCCGGCGGCGGCAACTCCGTCAACCTGGTCTATGATGATACCGCCGTGGTTGCCAGCGTTGGCGGCGTCGTCGGCACGCTGGTCGATCAGACGACCTCGCTGTCGGTCGAAGCCGGCAGCACGACGCTGACCGACATCCAGATCGTCGGCACGACGCCCGACTTCCCATCGGTGCGCGAGGTGACCATCGCCGACGGCCGCTTCTTCAACGAGAAGGACCTGGCCCAGACGGCCAAGGTGGCCGTCCTGGGCGCGGGCGTGGCCGCCGACCTGTTCGGCGACGCCGACCCCATCAGCCAGCAAATCCTCATCGGCACGACCAAGGTGACGATTATCGGCGTGGCCGCGGAGAAGGGCGCTGTCGGCGGGGTGGACTTCGACGCGCAGATCTACGTGCCCATCACCCTGGTCTTCGACAAGTTCATCCCCAGCCAGTTCGCCCGCTTTGTCGGCAACAACGTGCGCATGATCTACGCCCAGATTGACGAAGACGCCGACATGGACACCGTCATCCAGCAGATCGAGTACAAGCTGGCCAAGAGCAAGGGCGTGACGGTCGAAGAACTGCCCTTCACCATCCAGACGCAGGACGACGTCATCGAGACGCGCGGCGCGGCCACGGAAGCCTTCCGCAACCTGCTGGCCTGGGTGGCCGGCGTGTCGCTGCTCGTCGGCGGCATCGGCATCATGAACATCATGCTCGTCAGCGTCACCGAGCGGACGCAGGAGATCGGCATCCGCCAGTCCGTCGGCGCGACCTCGACCGACATCCGCTTGCAGTTTCTGACCGAGGCAGTGATGCTGAGCCTGGTCGGCGGCCTGATCGGCGTGATCGCCGGTGTGGGCGGGGCCTACATCTTCGGCGCGACCAGTGACATGCGCACGGTCATTGTGCCATCGTCGATCCTGCTGGCCTTCGGCTCGGCCGCGGCCGTGGGCGTCTTCTTCGGCTTCTTCCCGGCTAACAAGGCGGCGCAACTCGATCCCATTGAGGCGCTGCGCCACGAGTAGTCGTGGCAAGGTAGGAAATTACACATGAAATCATGGATTGTCACCATTGGTCTGCTGCTCTTGCTAACACTGGCGGCCTGCTCCGCGGCGGGCGACACAACCGAACCGGCGGCCGACGCCGCGGCCCCGGCCCTCAGCGACGGCGACCTCTCGGCCGAGGCGCAACTGGCCCTGGGCACGTTGCAACTGGAAGACACGGACGTGGCCGTGGACGAAACCCAGGCGGCGACGCTGCTGCCGCTGTGGCAGGCCTATCAGTCGTTGGCCAACAGCGACACGACGGCGACGGTTGAGTTGAGCGCGCTCGTCCAGCAGATCCAGCGGGCCATGACGCCCGCGCAGGTGCAGGCCATTGCCGATATGAAGCTGACCGCCGACAGCCTGACCGAGTTGCAGGAGAGCGGCGCGCTGGCCTTTGGCGGCCCGGGCGGCACTGACGGCACGACCAGCAGCGACGGCCAGACGCGGCCCGACTTCTCCAACTTCCAACCGCCGGCGGACGGCGGCGGTGGTGGCTTTGCCGGCGGCGGGCCGGGCGGCGACTTCGCAG
>JAIBAS010000227.1 GCA_019695075.1 Promineifilum sp.
ATTTGAGCGAGCATTGTATGATATGTGCGGATGACAGTCATGGCTTTACCTGTTTGGTGAGATTGTCACTTTCAACTGTAACAGGTTCTTTGGCTGTCATCCTCCTTTTTGTGTCAGGTAGCTAGAAAGTCCTCTATATCCAGGTAGCCGTGCTCGCTGCCGGCCAGCCGCGCCACCAGCGGGCCATCCAGGGCGACGACGCGCTCGCGGTGGGGCGAGTTGTCGAAGAGCGCCGCCAGATGCGCCTCAGACAGATCGCCGGCGGCGAAGCTGTAGCGGGGGAAGGTCACCAGCCTCTCGCCGAACATCGCTTTCGCGGCCGCGGCCCATTCAGGTGGCGAGGGCATTAGCAGGTTGTACGGCGGCCACTCGCTCAGCAACGCCCGCCCGCCGGGGCTATCGGCGTCGCCGGCGAAGTACCAGAAGGGACCTATGGTGATGCGGTAGGCGGTGGGGCTGGACAAGTCGTCGGTGTACGCGCGCCCCATCTGCCCTTCGATGACGCAATCGATGGAATAATCGACACGCGGGTTGTGGCGGAACGCTCGCGCCAATTGCAGCCGGTTGGCTTTGGTCAGTTGCAGTTCGTGACTCATCTCGTCCAGAGACATCATGATTCTCCCGGCTCGCGCCCTTCGGCCAGCTTCCGCGCCACAAACGCCTCCCAGACCGGGTAATCGCTGCCGGCCCAGATGCGCGCCCGGAAGGCCTCGGCCTGTGCGGCCGTCCAGCCGAGGTGCTTGTGGGCATAGAGCGAATAGAACGCCGTCACGCGGAAGTTGGCGGCGCAGTGGATGAGCGTCTTGCTGTCGCCGGCGGCGCGCATGGCCTGCTCGAAGGCGGCGAAGTCGCCGTCGGTGGGGTTGTTCCACTGGACGGGGATGTAGTGGTAGGCCAGGCCCAGCGTCCTGACCAGCCCGGCCTCGTCGGGCGGCGTGTAGGGCGGGTTGACCGGGGCGAGGTTGATGATCGTCGCATAGCCCTCGGCCGCGGCGTCGCGCAACTGGTCTTCGGTCGGCTGGCCGGCCGTGCCGAGGCGGTCATCGACCTTGACGAAGTTGAAAATCTCTTCAGTGCTCATTTACTGATTTGTTCCCGGTGCTTTTTGCTTGATGACTTAAAAACGCTCTTCCAGTAATCCCCCATCTGACCACGTCTATCACTTACGAAGCCGATCGGTTGCTCGATATGATCGTGGTGCGGTTGAGCCTGGCAGTGTGCGACCAGTGCCGGGTATTGGCCTTCGTGTTGGAAGTAGTAGTCTGCGATTAGGTAGTAATATGACAGCATCTAACTTAACTCTTTGTCGAGACGCTTCGAGGCACATAGCGTGTCAACAAGCATCAGCAATCGGCGTTCAGCCAATGCATCCAAATCCAACAATCCGCACAAAAACCAGGGTTCCGTAACGCAGTACCACTGCAAGAACAGGGCGCGTTTGAGTGCTTCTTCATTGCCATCCACCGCCATTTCCACATACTCACGGTGGATAGCTGCGTAATCGGCAAAGATGGTGCGGTACTCTGGTGATTCTTGGGTCAATCCACGCTTCATTCTCACGGCTGCCAGCCGACTGTCGAGCACCCTTTCATGTGCTGCTAGGCTGACGAGGTTCTCAGGATCGTCTGGCATGGCACTATCGCTTGTTTAGCATTCTTCAGACATGCTCATCACAAATCGCTTTGGCGCGATGAGCCGCCACGCCGTGCGGATATGGAACTCCAGGTCGTCGTCGCTGACTTGCGCCAACTCGACGCCGACCCAGCCGCGATGGCCGACGTAGGGCGGCCGGAAGTAGGTCGCCGGCGCGCTCTCGACCAGCGCCGACTGCTGCCCCGGCGGCACGGGCAACCACACGGCCACGTGGCCGTCGCCGTGGTGGTTGTTGGCGAACATGACGAAGACCTTCTGGCCGACGAAGAAGGTCGGCTCGCCGTGGGAGAGCCGTTCGCTCGTCCCCGGCAGCGCCAGGCACAGCCGCCGCACGCGCTCGACGAGGTCGGTGGTCATGGCTGCGCGCGCCGGCGGCACCGCGCCCATCCGTCCGGCCTAGATCTCGCGGATATCGAGAACCTCATTCACGACCGGCCGCAGCGCCGTCAGGAGCGTCTCCCGATTGACATCTTGCACCTTCAGGACGACCTCGGCCGTGTCGCCGTTGGAGCCGAGGATGTTCTTCATGCCGATGCCGACGATGTTGCCGCCGGCCTGGAAGATGGCTGTGGTGATCTTGGACAATTCGCCCTTGATCGACGGCACGGCCACGGCCACGCGGATGCCGGGGCGTCGCCCACCCAGCAGCTCCAGCAGGATTTTGAACAAGTCCGTCTCGGTGATGATGCCGACCAGCGAGCCGCCGCGCATGACCGGCAGGCCGCCGATCTTGCTGTCGGCCATGATGCGCGCGGCCTCTTCGAGAGAGGTGTCATCGCTGACGGTGATGACGCCGCGGGTCATGACCTTCTCGACGCGCAGCTTGCCCAGCAGCTCGGGAATCTCCCAGACCGCCAGCGTTGTGGCCGGCGAGGGCGAAGCGTAGAGAAGATCTTTGTCGGAGACGATGCCGACCAGCGTGCCGTGGTGGTCGACCACGGGCAGGCGACGTACCTTGCGCTCGCGCATCAGGCGCAGCGCGTCGGGGACAGACGTGTCCGTGGGGATGGTAATGAGGTCGCGGGTCATGAATTCTCGAACAAGCATGGGAACCTCGTGGTAACTTATGAAGTCGAACCTGGGTCAACATCGAACCCCTAGTGAGGCATTATAGCATAAGGATCAATGCGCATGGTGCTTCGAGAACATTTTTTCTTCAACTGCCTTGGATGAGTGCGCGTGGTTAGTTTTTTGGAAAACCAGCCAATTCGTTTAATCTATAGGCAGACGGAATCGCCGTCTGGAGCCTTCACCCCATGCTTTGCCTCATTCGCCACGAAACCGACCCGTACTTTAACCTGGCCGCCGAAGAGTACGTCATGGAGCACTTCCCCCAGGACTGCTTCATGCTCTGGCGCAACGCGCCGGCCATCATCGTTGGCCGCCACCAGAACACACTGGCCGAGATCGACATCGACTATGTACGCGCCCACGACATCCCCGTCGTCCGCCGCCTGTCCGGTGGCGGCGCGGTCTTCCACGACCTGGGCAATCTCAACTTCACCTTCATCGCCGACGACAGCGCCCGGCTGGATTTCCACCGCTTCTCGCAGCCCATCCTCGACGCGTTGCGGGCGATGGGTGTCCCGGCCGTCTTTGAGGGGCGCAACGACCTGACCATCGACGGCCGCAAGTTCTCCGGCAACGCCCAGTACGTCCACGGCGGGCGCGTGCTGCACCACGGCACGCTGCTCTTCGCCGCGCGCATGGCCGACATCTCCGCCGCACTGCGGCCGGCCGCGGCCAAGTTCGCCGGCAAGGCCGTCCAATCGGTGCGCAGCCGGGTGACGAACATCACTGAGCACCTGCCGGAGCCGATGCCCGTACTGGAGTTCCGCGACCGGCTGATGGCCCACGTGGTGGCCACCACGCCGGCCGTCGAGCCATACGCCTTCACGCCGGCTGACGTGGCCGCCATTACCCAACTGCGCGACGAGAAATACGCCACGTGGGAATGGAACTACGGCCACTCGCCGGCCTACAACTACCACAAGGCGGCGCGCACACCTGGCGGCATGCTCGAAGTGGCCCTTGACGTCAACGACGGCATCATCACCGCGGCCCAGTTCTTCGGCGACTTCTTCAACCGGCGCGACCCGGAAGAGGTCGCCGCGGCGCTGATTGGCGTGCCCCATTGTCGGGAAGATCTGCGCGACCGGTTGGCGGCGCTGCCAATTGACGACTACTTCCACAATGTTCCCTCCCAGGCGTTGCTGGACGTTCTGATCTAAACGTGCCTTACCAGAGCGCAGCGCAATCCAGGTCATCACAGGCGGTCAACGCGCGCCGCAGCATCTCCGGCCCGAAGCTCCACCATCGGGCAGAGACACCGCCGCGATAATACTCGGTGGCGACGGTGACGGCCATCGCTGCCGTCAGCCGGTAGTCCTCGGCCAGCCGTTCCCAGCCATAACCCGCTACGCCCCGCCGCACCGGCCACTCCAGCGCCCGGCGCGTCGGCACGTCCCAATCTATGACCATCGCGTAGGCCAGATCGTAGACGCCCAGCCACGTCGTCAGGCTCCAGTCGAACGGCTGCCGGTCGATGATGTAGATCGGTCTGTCGCCCTAGCGCGGAACCAGAACGTTGTTCTCGCCTACGTCACCGTGGATGAGGGTGAAGCCGTTGGCGTCGGCGGCGCGGGCGATCAGCGCCGCCGGATGGCGGGCGAAGAGGTCGCGCATCAGGCCCGGCCAGTGAGGCTCCAGTTGGTCGCCGACGGCGGCCAGGATGTGGTCTACGCCCGGTTCGGCGATGGCGACGAAGCGCCGGATGAAAGCCGCGTCGTGGATGGGCGCGGCGGCCTCGGCCAATCGCGCCGCGCCCCACCAGTGGGCGTGCAGCGCCGCCAGCCCCTCGGCCAGGGCCAGCCCGTAAGCCAGTGTCGGCGGTCTGGAGGAAGCCAAAACGTGGGTCGGCGACACATCATCAAGTAGCAAATGGTAGCGCTGCAACTCGGCCGAGTAGACGGCGTCGTAGCAGCGCACCAGCGGCGTCTCGGCCAGACCGACGTAATCGCGAATGTAGTAATCCACTTCCGACGCGCCGAACGATTCGTCGTCGAGGTCTGTACTGACCATCTTCAGGAACAGGCGCGGCGGTCGTTCGCCCGTGGCATCGGCAGTGTAGCGCAGGTGGAGGATGGCGTTGGACGACCAGTTGCCGCTACCGGCGTCAATGTCGAAGGCGGCCACGTCCCCGGCGGTCAGCGCGCCGGCGGCTTGCAGCGCAGCCGTTAGTCATGTGGGGGAGACTTATTTGTCATGAGGTTAGCTGAGCAACGCGATTCTTAATGACCGCGCCCAGCACGCCGGATGCTACCGGCGTTCTCTCAGTCAGGGCTGGGCCACTCGTAGGCGGGAATCATGGCCCGACAGAGTTCAACCAGCTGTGTCAGTTTACCTTTCCGGTCACACTGGATCACTAACTCGCGTGCTTTAGCCTCTTTTCCTTGCCCCTTGAGGCTCTCGTAGTCGACGCCAAGGTCGAAGCACAAGGTCTGCAACTCCTCATCGCCGAGGGTGGCCACGATCCGCCTGCGCAGGTCAGTTAAATGGTGCCGATGCGCTTCCTCGTCCGTCTCGCGGGGACCTGCTATCGAACTCGATAATTGCGGCTGTGCCTGTACAGAACTCAGGCGCTGTTTCCAGTCGGCAAAGACGCCCGCCGACTCCGGATCCGAGAACGGCATTTGCTGAATATCGGCCCACAGAACATACCAGTCGTAGCCTTTCTCCAACAAGCCCTCGGACTTGAGGCTATGCTCTACCAGGACTAGGAGCGGGTGACCTCGGACGTAAGCCATCGCGGCCTCGATTTGGTTCCAAACCGTTGGCAAGCGAGTGTTCGTTGCTATCTGCTCTTTAGGACTGCCGGGGCGGTCGATGGCTTGTGGGAATAATGTGCGCTCTAGAGCGACGACGATGGTGCCGGCACATTCATTCATTAAAATGTCGATTGCCTTGAGCGGCTGCTGGCTTGAGAAGTAGCTTCGCCCGACCGTTTGAGGCGTCAACCCTTGCGCGCGCAAATAGTCTTCGATGCGGAGGACGAATTGCTCCTGGGCATCCGTGAAGGTTCGGCCAACGCTGAGGAAGATTTTCATAAACCCTGTTTCCCTTACTTATATCAGGATGCCGCAACCATGCTGAGTTGGGGGATAGTGTACCGTGTTGTCACTTGGCTGGCGATACCTCAAGGGTTCGTTTGATTGCATGAGGTTGCGTCGCAGAGGCTATTTCTGCCAAACCCAGGCCTACCTGCTATACTCAATGTTCTATGAAACTCGGCATCATCGGTCTGCCATCCTCAGGCAAAACAACGATCTTCAACGCCCTGACCCAGGGCAACGCCCCCACCGGCCAGAGCATGGGCGGCCGCTTCGACGTGCTGACCGCCGTCGTCGATGTGCGCGACCCGCGCGTGGACGTGCTCAGCCGCATGTTCAACCCGGAGAAGACGACCTACGCGCGCATCACCTACAGCGACGTGGCCGGCTTGCAGAAGCGCGAGACGGACGCCCCCGGCAGCGGCCTCAGCCCGCAGTTGCTCAACCACCTCTCCGGGCTGGAGGGCTTCGTCCACGTCGTCCGCGCCTTCGAGAACGCCAGCGTGCCCCACCCCGACGGCCGCGTCGATCCCGCCCGCGACCTGGCCGCGCTGGATACGGAGTTCCTGCTCAACGACCTCGGCGTGGTCGAGCGGCGCATCGAGAAGATTCAGGAGGGCCTGAAGAAAGGCGCGACCAAAGACAAGGGCGCGGCCACGGCCGAGCTGGCCCTTTTTGAGCAGATGAACGCCACACTGACGGCCGAACAGCCGCTGCGCGTCCTCGACCTGAGCGAGGAGCAACTCAAGGGGCTGCGCGGCTACGGTTTGCTGACGCTGAAGCCCAAGGTCGTGCTGATCAACATCGGCGACGACCAGGACGAGATCGACCTCGGCTACGACTACCCCCACACCGTCGTGGCCAACATCCGCGGCCGGCTGGAGATGGACCTGGGCCAGCTCAGCGCCGCCGGCGACGCCGACTCGCTGGCCATGTTCATGGCGGAGTATGGCGTGGGCGAGCTGAGCCTCGACCGGGTCATCCACCTGAGCTATGACCTGATGGGCCTGCAATCGTTCTTCACCGTGGGTGAGGACGAGGTGCGCGCCTGGGAGGTGAAGCGCGGGGCCACGGCCGTCGATGCCGCCGGCGTCATCCACACCGACCTGGCCAAGGGCTTCATCCGCGCCGAAGTGGTGCATTATGACGATCTGGTCGCCCTGGGCGGTCTGGCCCACGCCCGCAGCACGGGCAAGCTGCGGCAGGAGGGCAAGACCTATATCGTCCAGGACGGCGACGTGATCAATATCAAGTTCAATCTGTAGAAAAGTGGTCAGTGGCCGGTGGCCAGTTCCCGGCTGTCTACTGCCGGCCTACGCATCGCCTACGCGCCTCTCGCCCTCGGAACCTCTACGCCGCGCGCAGCGTCACTGAATTGAAAGTGAACGCTCATCTGCCCTTGGGTGTTAGATTGAGAAGCTGCCCGACGGGGATTATTCGGAGGCGAGAGGTCTTATGTTCAAGCATGTTTCTATACGATCAGCAACCTGGCGGCGCGCCTGGCCCTTGTTCCTGGCCGTGGCTGCCCTGCTGGCGCTGCTGGCGGCTTGCGGCGGCGACGAGCCACCCATTCTGATCATCCCCACGGCCGCGGCGACGGCCATTGCCGGCCAACAGACGGCGACGGCGACGGCCCCCACGGCGCTGCCCACCAACACGCTGCCCGCGCCGCCCACGACGGTCCTGGCCACGGCGACGGCTATCAGCCCGACGGCGCTGCCACCTACGCCACTACCGCCAACGGCCGTGCCACCGACAGCGACCGCAACAAAGACTGCAAGCGCACCAACGGCAACCCCTGCCGCACGTGCCTGCTGAAGTTGAGCCTCGACATCGGCCACCGACTTCTCGTACAACTCGACCATCTTGTTGGCCCTGGCGTTGCGCTCGGGATCGCTGCGGCGCCAGGCCTCCTGCTCCA
>JAIBAS010000066.1 GCA_019695075.1 Promineifilum sp.
CTCCGTCGTCGGCCGGCTCCACTCCGGGGCCTTGCTGACGCTCAGCAGCACCTTGATGCCCTGACCGTTGGCCCCGGCGATCAGCCGATCCAGCTCGCCGAACAGCTCCTCGCTGTACTCGCCCGGCCGCGGCTCGTGGAGCTTCCACGACACCTGCACCTTGACCCAGCCGACGTTGAGCGCCTCGAAATGGCGCAGCAATTCGCGCACGTCCTGGCGGTGGAGGTAGACCTGGATGCCGATCTGGTCGCGGTCGAGGGGCGGGCCGGTGTAGGTGGGGAACTCCGGCTCGGGGGTGGGCGTCGGTGGGGCGGGTGTGGCGGTCGCGCCGACCGGGGCGGGGTAGGCGGCTCCGGCGACCGGCGTCTGCCCGGCCGCTTCGCCGGGGGCGACGGGGATGAAGATGCCGCTGCTGGCTGAACTGGCGGCCGTTGTGGCCGGCGATGTGGGCAGGGCGGCAACGGTAGGCGTGAGGGCAGTGTCCGGCTCGCGACGACAGGCGGCCAGAACGAGTATTAGCATCAGGAATAGAAGTCGGCGACGCACCAAGCGGATTATAGATCGTCAAGTATCGACAACAAGTGTTCTAAGATGGCGCTAGGGCTATCACACCCCCAGACGCGGATTGGAAACCCCGCATCTGACAGACCAAACGCGTTGAAACCGAGTTGGGCCTGCCCCACGACGTTCGGCCAACACGTTTTGAACGTGTTTCGTCTAGCAGCCAACGGGCTTCAACCGTTAGCGCGGAATGAAAAGACGAGCACGCGATAGCCCTAAGATGTCGCGGACTTATGGGCCTTCTGCCAGAACGCGCGTACTTCCTCAATCGAGTAGCAGGGCGTTCGTCTGTGGATGATGGCGTGACAGTTGGGGCACACTGGAACCATGTCCGTGATGGGATCGACCACGTACTCCTCGCCGATGGCCGACAGGGGGACAATGTGGTGGATATGGATAAAGCCCGCGCCGGCAGCGCCATACGTCTTCTCAAAGTCAAAGCCACAGATGACGCACTGAGGCCCATAGTGGTTGAGACAAAACTGGCGAGCAGCAAGGCTGCGTTCATAGTAAGTCGTCTGTGACTCTCTGGCAAAGCCTTCCACAAAACCGAGATCAGGCGCCTCGATGGTGGGCAACTCTAAAGTGAGGCACATCGACCAGTGCCTCTGCAACTCATCAGCGATATGGTCGGGGATGTGAATGCCGGAGCCTTGTGCAAGCCAATTCATCTGCCCCAGGATAGGATCAGTCTGGAGAACATCCAAATCCAGAATTTGCTCGTGCTCGGCAACCAGGAGGGCATCAAACAACACATCAACAAAGAGCGCCCGCCGGTCTTCATCCGCCAGTTGCTCATCCCAGTGTAGGCCCTCATAAGAGCCACGCGTGATCCATCCAGAGCCGACGATTCCCTTTGGGGGCACACCCAGACGCATCAGGTAGAAACGATCACCGGGCAGAATCCTCTTCGTCACGCCGCAACTCCAAGTGCCCTCCAGAGAACCCCACGCACGCAGTTCCTCGATCTCATCGGGCAGTTCAAACCAATCGAAACGTTTTGGATTCCAATTGAGTAGATAAGTCGCCATGAGGTGCCTCAATGTGATATATGCTCTCGCAGTCAGCCGGGTACGACCCCGCATGTTGCGGAGCGACCAGCCTTGCCGCAATTATACTTCGCCCCCACCTCGCACAACGCCACAAGTACCATGCAGACCGCCCGGACGCGGATGAAAGGCGTCCGGGCAGGTGAAGTCCTTTTGTGCGAAAGAGGGGCGGCCGGGCGGCCACCCCTCTTTCACTGAAGGAGAAATGAAATGGAGAAGCAGAATCGGGCGGTTTAGTTGGGGTAGTGGACGAGTGGCGTCTCTTCGTCGAACTGCTCCTCTTCGGTCGAACCCTTGAGGGCCACAGTCGACGATTCCCCATGTGAAACCGCCATCTGCACCTCGTCGAAGTAACCCGCGCCGACGAAGCTCTGATGCTTGATGGCGCGGAAGCCGTGCTCGTGCTCCATCTCGAACTCAGTCTGCTGGAAGTGCGAATAGGCGGCCATGCCCGTCTCGCGGTAGCCGATGGCCAGCTCGAACATGCTGGCGTTCAGTGTGTGGAAGCCGGCCAGCGTCACGAACTGGAAGGCGTAGCCCATCTTGCCCAATTCCTTCTGGAAGTTGGCGATTTCCGTCTCGCTCAGGTTGCGCCGCCAGTTGAACGACGGCGAGCAGTTGTAGGCCAGCAGCTTGCCGGGGAACTTGGCGTGGATGGCGTCGGCGAATTGGCGCGCCTCCGCCATGTCCGGGTGCGAGGTCTCGCACCAGACGACGTCGGCGTAGGGCGCGTAGGCCAGGCCGCGGCTGATGGCGCACTCGATGCCGCCGTGGATGCGGTGGAAGCCCTCGACGGTGCGCTCGCCGTAGATGAAGGGCACGTCGTTGGGGTCGATGTCGGTCGTCAGCAGTTGCGCGCCGTTGGCGTCGGTGCGGGCGACGAGAACGGTGGGCACGCCCATGACGTCGGCCGCCAGGCGCGCCGCCACCAGCTTCTGAATGAACTCGCGCGTCGGCACGAGTACCTTGCCGCCCATGTGGCCGCACTTCTTGGCCGAGGAAAGCTGGTCCTCGAAGTGGACGCCGGCCGCGCCCGCCTCGATCATCGCCTTCATCAGCTCAAAGGCATTGAGCGAGCCGCCGAAGCCCGACTCGGCGTCGGCGACGATGGGCGCAAACCAGTACATGCCCTCTTCCTCGTTCATGTGGCTGATCTGGTCGGCCCGCATCAGGGCATTGTTGATGCGCTTGACCATGTTGGGCACGCTATCGGCCGGGTAGAGGCTCTGGTCGGGGTAGGTCTGGGCAGCGGTGTTGTTGTCGCCGGCGACCTGCCAGCCGCTCAGGTAGATGGCCTTCAGGCCGGCCTGCACCTGCTGCACGGCCTGGTTGCCGGTGATAGCCCCCAGCGCGGGCACAAACGGCTCCTGCTGCATCAGCCGCCACAGCCGCTCCGCGCCCATGCGCGCCAGCGTGTACTCGATCTGCACCGACCCGCGCAGCCGGACGACATCCTCGGCCGAGTAGGGCCGGATGATCCCCTGCCAGCGCTTGTTCAATTCCCAATCATCCTTCAATTTCGCAACGTTGTATGGTTTGAACATCCTCTTGTCTCCATTTCTTTCTGTTTGTATCTGTAGGGCGGGTTGGTAACCCGCCTCCGTTCGTAAGGCGGGTTACCAACCCGCCCTACACGCTCAGTTCAGGTACTCATAAGCCTTCAGCGTCAGAAAATCAGTGAACTGATCGGCGACGCTGATCTCATCGAACAGGCGCGCGGCCAGTTCGTAGTGGTTGTTGACGAAGTCCGCCTCGCCGGCCTTGGCGCGCAGCTCGGCCAGCACCTCGGCGGTCAGGCCGCGGAAGAGGTCGAGGGTGATGGCGCGGCCGTCGTCCAGCCGGGCGTTGGGGTTGTGGAGCCATTGCCAGATCTGCGAGCGCGAGATCTCGGCCGTGGCCGCGTCTTCCATCAGGTTATAGATGGGCACGCAGCCGTTGCCGCTCAGCCAGGCGGCCATGTACTGGATGCCCACGTCGATGTTGGTGCGTAGGCCGGCGGCGGTGATCGTCCCGGTGGGGATGGCCAGCAGGTCGGCGGCGGTCACGTGAACGTCCTCGCGCTTGCGGAAGATCTGGTTGGGCGTCGGCATGTACTTGTCGAAGATGTCGCGGGCGATGGGCACCAGGCCGGGGTGGGCCACCCACGTGCCGTCGTGGCCGTCGCGGGCCTCGCGCTCCTTGTCGGCGCGCACCTTGGCCAGGGCCGCCTCGTTGGCCTCCAGGTCGTTCTTGATCGGGATTTGCGCCGCCATGCCGCCCATCGCGTGGATGTTGCGGCGGTGGCAGGTCTTGATGACCAGTTGCGAATAGGCGCGCATGAAGGGCACGGTCATCGTGACCTGGGCGCGGTCGGGCAGGAAGAACGCCGGGTGCTTCTGGAACTTCCGAATGGCGCTGAAAATGTAATCCCACCGGCCACAGTTGAGGCCGGCCGAATGCTCCCGCAACTCCCAGAGGATTTCGTCCATTTCGAAAGTGGCCAGGATGTTCTCGATCAGCACCGTGGCGCGGATCGTCCCCTGCGGCACGCCCAGGCGCTCCTGGGCCAGCACGAAGACGTCGTTCCACAACCGCGCTTCCAGGTGGCTCTCCAGCTTGGGCAGGTAGAAGTAGGGGCCGGCGCCACGGGCCAGCAAGTTATGGACGTTGTGGAAGAAGTACAGGCCGAAGTCGAACAGCGCGCCAGACAGCGGTTCGCCATCCAGCAGGACGTGCTTCTCGTTGAGGTGCCAGCCGCGCGGCCGGACAAGCAGCACGGCCGTCTTCTCGTTGAGGGCGTAGGCCTTGCCCTCCGGGCTGGTGAAAGTGATGACGCGGTTGACGGCGTCACGGAGGTTGATCTGGCCCTCGATGGTCGCCGCCCAGGTGGGCGCGTGCGAGTCCTCGAAGTCGGCCATGTAGACGCTGGCCCCGGAGTTGAGCGCGTTGATGATCATCTTGCGGTCAACCGGGCCGGTGATTTCCACGCGGCGGTCTTGCAGGTCGTCGGGGATGGGGGCGACAGTCCACTCGGCGGCGCGGATGTCGGCCGTTTCCGGCAGGAAGTCGGGCATGATGCCAGCGTCGATGCGCTGCTGGCGCTCGACGCGCCGGGCCAATAGCTCCAGCCGCCGCCCGTTGAAGGCGCGCTGTAGCTCGGCGACAAAGGCCAGCGCTTCGGGCGTCAGGATGCTGGCGAATTCCGCTGTGATCTCACCCTGGATGAGAAGATTGTCTGCTTTCACCATGCTGATCCTCTCCTTGAATCGGATAAATTTCACTGTCAGCGAAAATTCGCTATCGACGCCAGCAGTATAAGAGGAAGAGTCGCGATTTGTCAAGAAAAAGCAGCGTCCTTCTTGGCAATTAGCGAAAATTCGCTAGAATAACTCCCATGCAATGCGCGCCACAACTAACGCACTGCGTCATTATAACGCAGAGTGTCACGGATTGTAAAGTGTTGAATGTCATGTTTGGACGACGGCCGACAGATGACCGCCGACCGCCGACCACTGTTCACTGACCCACTGACCCACTGACCCACCATGTCCCTAGACCTCATCAACATCATCTTCGGCATGAAAGTGCGCCAGGCGCGGCTGGAGGCGGGGCTGACGCTGACCGACCTGGCCCGCCAGGCGGAGATGTCGCCGTCCTACCTGACCGAGATCGAGAAGGGACGCAAGTACCCCCGCGCCGACAAGATCGTCAAGATGGCCGAGGCCCTGGGCAAGCCCTACGACGACCTGGTGTCCATCCGCCTGGCGCCATCGCTGCGGCAGCTGGAGACGACGCTATCCTCGACGACGATGCAGCGCTTCCCGTTCGAGGAGTTTGGCCTGGAGCCGGCCGACGTGCTTGGCCTGATCACCCGCGAGCCGGAGCGGGCCAGCGCTCTGCTCCACGCCGTCGTCGAGATCGCCCGACGCTACGACCTGCGCGAGGAGGAGTTCCTGCGCGCCGCCCTCCGCTCCTATCAGGAGATGCACGAGAACTACTTCCCCGACCTGGAGGACGCCGCCCTGCGCTTCAGCGCTGAATTCGGCCCGCGCTACGGCTTCGACGAGACCATGCTGCCGACGCTCGACGCGCTGAGCACGCTCCTGCGGCAGGAGTACGACTACACCATCGACGACCGCGCCCTGGCCAACATCGAAGAACTGCGCGCCTTCCGCTCGCTGGTGCTGCCCGGCCGCCGGCCGCAGTTGTTCATCAACAGCCGCCTCTATGCCCGGCAGGTCAAGTTCATCCTCGCCCGCGAGATCGGCTACCGCTATCTTTCCCTAAAGGAGCGCTCGCTGACCTCCACTCCCGACCGGGTCGATTCCTTCCAGCAGCTCCTCAACGACGCCCGCGCGGCCTATTTCGGCGGCGCGCTGCTGATGCCCCGCGGCCGAGTACTGGCCGACCTGCAAGCCTTCTTCGCCCTGCCGGCCTGGGAGCCGGGACGCTTCTCGGCCATGCTCACCACATACGGGGTCACGCCGGAGATGCTGCTCTACCGCTTCAGCGAACTGATCCCGGAGTTTTTCGGCATCAAACTCCACATCCTGCGCTTCCACCACACGGCCGGCAGCGACGAGTACCACCTGGTGCGCCACCTGAACATGAACCAGCTTCTCGTGCCCAGCGGCATCGGCCTGCTGGAGCACCACTGCCGGCGCTGGCTGTCCATCCGCCTGCTGCCCGACGCGCCGGGCGCGGCGGCCGACCCGCTGCCGGTGGGCGTCCAGCTGTCCGAGTTCCTGTCAACGCAGGAGCAATTCCTGTGCATGGGCTTCGGCCGGCGCATGGTGCTCTCGCCGCAGGTAGCCAGCAGCGTCATCATCGGCTTTCGCGTTGACGCCGACTTGCGCGCGACGGTCCGCTTCCTCGACGACCCCAACATCCCCCGCGACATCATCCACGAGACGTGTGAGCGTTGCCCGCTGACGCCGGAGCAGTGTACCGTTCGGGCCGCGCCGCCGGCCCTGCTGGAGGCCCGCCGCGAGCAGATGGCCCGCAAGTTGGCCCTCAGCCAGTTGCAGGCCCGTTATGGGACGGGGGATTAGCCAGCGCCAAGCGTAGCCGTGCCCACCGCCACGGCGCGCTATGGAGAGCGCCAGGCGCTTCTCGCAGTGCCCGGCCCCGGCGTGTGGATAACTCGCAAAAAGCTGTGGAAAACTGATCGGCCGCTGGGGAAATCTGGACGCGCTTCCATTTGGCGCGGCGGCGTGCGTTCATCTTTATATGGGCATTCGGCTGTCACGAAAGGCCATATATGGGGGTAGTTCCGCGAATAGCCCACGCGGCCCCGAAAAACAGCCCGATTGGTCAGACAATCAGATCACTCCAGTTACCAACAGCCCATCCACGGCGATTTTGGGCCGCAGCGCCAGATAGGGCCAATCTACCGCGCAAATGCGCCCCACACCCCCTATATATGGGCAGACAGACCACTTATCCACGTTTCCCCAGCCCCTACTACGACTACTAAATAAGAAAACAGGAAATATGATTCTATGGGGATTATTCTCTTCCGCTCTTAGCGTGGCGCGATTCTCCGAATCGCAAACAAGCCGTGATGGCGTGGCTGCGCGTGGCGTGGCGCGATTCTCCGAATCGCAAACAAACCGTGATGGCGTGGCTGCGCGTGGCGTGGCGCGATTCTCCGAATCGCAGGAATAAGCCGTGATGGCGTCCTGCGATTCGGAGAATCGCACCACGCATTACGGCGCCACAACCGGCAAGACGGACAGGTCGATCTCGACCTGCACCGCCGAGGCGCGAATCCAGCCCTGTTGGTCGCCGGGCAGCCAGATTTGCACCCACTCGCTGTCGGCCGTCCGCCCGATGAGCACGACGCTCTGGCCGGGGACGACGCGCAGGATGGGCGCGTTCTCGTCCGACGGCGTGGCATAGACGTAGACCACGGGCAGGCCCGTCGGCGGCGGATTGCCGGTCATCTCCGGCGGCGTGGTGGCCGAGGCGGCCGCCGTGGGCGCGGGCAGAGATGTCGCCGGCAGTTCCGTCGGTTCGGCCGTGGGCGACGGCGGCGGCGTATTCGTTGGCGCGACGGTTGGC
>JAIBAS010000399.1 GCA_019695075.1 Promineifilum sp.
GGCCGCCCGGCAGCGGCTGATCGCCGCCGGAACGGCCCAGGCGGCGCGCTTCACCTGGCCGGCCGCGGCACGGCAACTGGCCGGCCTCTATGACCAGCTGCTGGCCAGCACCGGGCGTTGATAAGCTCTGCTCAGATGTGGCTCCCGCTATTCTGCCTCTGGGCAAATCGCTTGCGTTGCTAGGACTCAGTACCTATAATGTTCTTATCGGCCCGAGGAACCCCGGGCCGGCCATGTAACGAACGAGTAGTACCCACAATCGAGATCGAGCGCCTGTGGCGGCGCGCCTGTGGCCGCAATTGGCCGCGCCTTGTGGCTGCCGGGACGGGAGACTGTCACGACGGGTGGGCCGGCCGGCGACGGAGTGATGTGAGCAGTACGAGCGACATGACGGTGTCAGACCGCGCCAATATTCCGGTGAATCCCTACGTGGTCGGCCGGCCGCTGACGGGCGCGTCGGCGGCGCTGTTCGTCGGCCGCGAGGACGTCTTCGCCTGGCTGGCGGAGAATCTGGCCGCCGGCGGGCCGCCGAACGCCCTGTTGCTCTACGGCGAGCGCCGCATCGGCAAGACTTCGACGCTCTACCAGCTGGTTGAGGGGGAACGCGGCCGGCCGTTGCGCACCGGTCTGGGGCGGCGGTTGCTGCCCGCTTACGTCGATTTGCAGCGCCTGGCCGGCTGCCGCACCGACGAATGGCTGCGCCGCCTGGCCCGCGACATCTATCGCCAGGTGGCCCAACAGCGGCCCACGCGGGCCATGCCCAGGGGCCGCGCCGGCGACGATTCGGCCTACGCCGCCTTCGACCGCGCCCTCGATCATTTAGAGACGCACCTGCCCGCCGGCGATCTCATCCTGCTAGCCATCGACGAACTGGAGCAGATGCGCGCCGGCATCGACGCCGGCCTGCTGGACGAGGCCGTCGCCCCGTTCCTGCGCTCGCAGGTGCAGCACCGCGCGCGCCTGGCCGTGGTCTTCAGCGGCAGCTACGGCTTGCTGGATGCGACGTGGCAGCCGCTCATCGACCTGACGGCGCGCTACGAATTGAGGCCGCTGGACTTCGCCGCCACAGCCACGCTCATTCGCGCGCCGCTGGCCGGGGAGTTGACCTTCGACGAGGCCGCCGTCGAGCGCATCTGGCGGCAGACCGGCGGCCGGCCCTTCGCCATCCAGTCCATCTGCCACCGGCTGGTGAGCTTGCGCCACCGCCAGCGCCGGCGCGACCCCATTGGCGCTGAGGACGTGCAGGCGGCTATCGACGAGGCCGCCGTCGAACCGCATGGCCTGGGCCGGCTTTTACCAGGTGGCGCGGCCGCGGGGGCAAGCCTATGAGGACGCCCTACATCGTCGGCCCGCCCGTGCGCCTGCCGACCGACTTCTTTGGCCGCGCTGCCCAGACGCGCCAGTTCTACGACCTGCTGGCCGGGCCACAGGTGCAGTGCGTCAGCGTCCTGGGGCTGCGGCGAGCGGGCAAGACCTCTTTCTTGCAGCACGTTGCCCACCCGGAGGTCATGGCCGGCTACCTGAGCGACGCCGGGCGCTATCTGATGGTCAGCGTCGATGTCTCCGCCTGCAAGACGCCGGCCGACTTCTATACCCGCGTCGGCCGCCGGCTGCTGGCCGCGCTGTCGCCGCAGACCGCCCAGCAAGAGCCGCCCGGCGACGCCTACGGCATCGAGTCGCTGCTCTACGACCTGGCTGACCGGCGCGTGGTGCTGCTGCTGGACGAGTTTGACCAGTTGCGCGCGGCCGACTTCGGGGCCGACTTCATGACCGAGTTGCGCGCCCTGGCCGGCGTCTGGGACTACGAACTGGGCTTCGTCACCGCCTCGTATTGGGATCTCTACCGGCTGGGCAACTTCGTCGGCCTGCCGGTCACGTCGCCGTTCTACAACATCTTCCACCCCACGGCGATCTACCTGTCCGGCCTCAGCCCGGCCGAGCTGGACGATCTGGTGCGCGTGCCGGCGCGGCACGTGGGCATCGTCGCCGAGGACGAGGATGTGGCCTACGTGCGCCGCATTGCCGGCTCGCTGCCCTTCTTCGTGCAGGCCACGGCGGCCATCTGGCTGGCCGACAAGCTCGACAACCACCGCGGCGGCGAGCGCGAGGTGACGGCGCGGCTGGTGTCGGAGATGGGGCCGTACTTCGAGCAGTGGTGGCGCAACTTCAGCGACGTGGAGCGCGACGCGCTGGCGACAATTGCCGCGGAGAAGCCGGTCGAGCGGCTGCCCTACAGCGAGGCGGAGGTCGCCGCGGCCGTCCAGCGCCTGAGGCACTACGGCATCCTGGCGGCCACGGGCGGGTTGTGGATCGATGGGCTGCTGTTTCAGAGTTGGCTGCGGGAGATGGTCGCCGTGGCCCCGGCTGCGCCCGGCCCACACCGGCGCGTCTAATCTCCGCCCTGGCCGGCGGCCAGACCGCGCCAGTGCCACCAGACCATCACCATCGCCAGCGTATCGAGCTGGCAGTATTGCAGCAGCAGCCGGCGCCACTGCCCGGCCTCCAGCGTCGCCCCGGCCGCGGCGCGCTCCATCATGTTGTAGTAGGCCAGGACGGCCCCCGTGCCCTCGGAAACCGACACCGAGCGTTCGCCCACCAGCAGGGGCGGCAGCGCGGCGTAGGGGCTGGCCCAGCCGTCGGCCGTGGCCTGGGCGTACTGGGGCAGGCGGGCGCGCACGGCGGCGTTGCTCTGCCAGACGGCGTCGGCCACCTGCTTGAGCGACGTGCTGCCGCCCATGCGCGGGTGGATGTAGTACCTGAGCGTCAGCTGGCACATGTCCACCAGGCGGTCGCCGGCCAGCGTGCGCCCCAGCCAGGCATAAATCTCCGATTCCGTCTCGCCCCGTTCGGCCATCTGGCGTTGGATGGTCTTCAGGACCGTTCTCTCGTGGCTGCCCCAGACGAGGATCGCGCCCTCGTCGCCCAGTTGCCGGCGTAGGGACGCGGCGAAGGCGCTGTTGGGGTAGCTATCGGCCGGCTGGAGCCATTCGCTATGCTGCCGCGGCGCGTCGGGCGCGGCCAGGGTCTGGCAGGCCCACTGGTAGGCGATGGTCTCGAACGGCCGCATACCTCGGTAACGCGGCACAGGCGGCGTGCAGGTCTCGAAATCGAGGAAATAGTGCGGGTGGGGCAGCGCCGCCAGCAGCGCCCGCAACTCCTCGGCCTGCCACTCCCGGTTCTGTCGCGCGGCGGCGATCTGCCGGCGCTGGCGTTGGGCCACTTCGCCCTGTGTGCCGTCGCTTTTGGCGATGCGGTGCTCCGGGATGTCGAGCAGGCCGGCCCGACCGGCGGCGATGAGTTCGTTGGCCAGCGGCTTCTGTCGCCCGCCCAGGTCGGAGACGTGGTAGAGGTCGAGAATGTGGGGCCGCGCCTCGGCCAGCTCGCCCCAGCAGTCGTGGAAGCCGCGCCGGTCGCCGTCGTCCACGCGGAACTCGCACTGGCGGCAGTTGACCGACAGGGTCGTCGCCCGCCGGTGCAGGGCCGGCAGCAGGTCGGCCACGTACTCATCGGCCGCCCGGCGCACGGCCGGCAGCACGCGGGCTACCTCCTGGCTGACGTCGACGCGCGTCAGGAAGAGGCCGCGGTGCAGTTCGCGCGCGTCGCCGGTGTAGTCGGCCGCGGGGCGCTGTCCGCCGTCCAGATAGCCCGTTAACGAGCGCAGGGTGAAGCGGTGGTGCAGCCCGTCGATGGAGCACGGCCGGCTGGTGTCGGGCATCAGCAAATAGGGCACGATGTCCATATCGGGGAACACGTCTTGCAAGATGCTGACCTGGAAGGCCGCGTCTTCGATGTAGGGCCGCCAGGCCGCCTTCAGGCCGTCGGGCGAGCGCGGCGCGGCGAACAGGTTCGGTTGGCCGGCGGCCAGTTGGGCGTCGTTGGCCTGCCGGTCGAAGCCGCAGGACTTGATCTCGATCAGTTCCAGCGTTCGCCCGCGCTTGATGAGGATGTCCACGCGGGCCATGCGCGCGCCGCTGACGAAAGTCGCCTCGAACAGCGTCGTCGGGTCGGCCGCCAGCGCCGTCATCGTGTCCCAGACGGCCGACTCGACGTCGTCGCGGTAGCCCACCCAGCGGCCGTCGGGGAAGAGGGCGCGGGCCAGCGCCTCGATGAGATAGCCACCCTCGGCCAGCGCTTGCAGATACTCGTCGCCGTCTTCGCGCGTTGGGTAGCCGAGCTTGCGGTAGTAGAGCTTGGTCGGGCAGGTCTGGGCGACCTTGAAATCGGACTTGGTGAGGTAACGGTTGGCCATAATGCGTTCTGTGGGCGGATGGTTGCCGCGTGGTGGTCAGGGTGAGATGGGGGCGGGCGGGGTTACCGGCCCGAGCAGCCGGGCCGCGCCGGCGACATTGGCCAGCAGCCCGGCGGCCAGCATGGCCCAGGCGATATTCTCCAGCCGGGCGTGGAAGAGGATCATCGCCGCCAGTTGGCCGGCGACGATGAACACCAGGGCCAGCACGTAGGCGCGCCGCTCCAGCGACAGGGCGTAGTTAAGCCAGATGTTGACCCCGGCGTAGAGCGTCGTCGCCAGGCCGACCAGCGCCAGCAGCCGGCCGGGGTCGGCGTAGGCCGGGCCGAAGACCAGGACGACGATGCGCCCCGGCCAGAGGGCGTAGAGCGCCGTCAGCAGCAGGCCGGGCAGCAGAGTCGCCGCCAGGGCCAACAGCAGCACCGGCCGCGGGTCGCGCCTGGCGGCCCGTCGCTGCGTCGCCTTGGGGAAGAGCACCAGGCCGATGCCCAGAGGGATGAACAGGTTCATTTTGCCCAGCGTGACCACCGGCGCGTAGGCCTCGGCGGCCACGTCGCCAAAGAAGCGGCGGACGACGATGGCGTCGGCGTTGGCCATGACGGCAAAGGCCAGCAGGCCGAGCAACGTATAGGCCGAATAGCGCCAGCTGATCGCCGACGGCGGCCCGACCGGGCGCGGCGCGCGGAAGTAGGGCCGCAGCAGCGCCAGCGCCAGCACCAGGGCGACGCTGCTGGCCAGCGGCAGGGCCACAACCGCGCCGGCTGCCTGCGTTCCCAGCCACAGCAGGCCGACGGCAAAGGCCAGGCGCAGGACCGATTGCAGCATCTGCACCGCCCCCAGGCCGAAGAAGTGCTGCGTGCCCTGCAATGCGCCGTCGGTCACCGGCCGCAGGAAGAGCAGCAGCAGCGCCAGGCTGGCCGCCCAGAGAGGCCAGGGCGTGGGGATGTGGAGGAAGCGAGCCAGCAAAGGGCTGAGCGCGGCCAGCAGCGCCGCCGCGGCCACGCCCCAGCGCCACGCCCAGCGCCAACTGCGGCCGAGGACGCTGCCCACCCGCGCGGTCGCCTCCTCGCCGGCAGTGGCCGCGGCAGTGTAGTAGGCGACGACGTTGCGGATGACGTTGGTGACCTGAACCATCACTTGCAGCAAGGCGGTGACGGTGACGAAGACGAAGAACTCCGTCGGGGCCAGTTGCCGCCCGGCGACGATGTTGACCAGATAGTCGAAGCCGCCGGCGACGATCATCGCCGCGGCCATGAAGCCGCCCTGGATGGCCGGCCGGTCGCCGGCGGCCCGCAGGCGCAGGGTCAACTCGCCCATCGCGGTCAGAGCCAGGCCTCTTTGGTGGCGGCGAAGTAGCAGTGGGCGCTGAACTGCCGGCCGACGCGCTGCAAACGCTCCTCGACGGCTACGGCCGTCGGGGTCAGCTTCTCCATTGCCGGAAACAGGTCGGGCAGGACTTCCCAGAGCCAGAAGAGGATGCTGTATTGCCCCGCCCGCGACACGCGGAAGCCGGCGTCGCTGAGCATCATGGCCAGCCCGGCGAAGGTGAACAGGGCGTTGATCTCGTCGCCGCGCCATTTAGGGTAGAGCCGCCGCCCCCAGTGGATGATGGGGTTGTCCTCGACTGTCTCGATGAGGAAGAGGACGCCGCCCGGCCGCAGCACCCGCCGGACCTCGGCCAGCGCCCGCTCCACGTCGCCGATGTGGTGGAGGACGTGCTGGATGTAGACCATGTCCAGGCAGCCGTCACCGACGGGCAGGCGCAGGCCGTCGCCCAGCATGGCCGGGCCGTGGGCCACGGCCAGGGCGACGCGCTCCGGCACGACGTCCAGCCCGAAGGCAGTGTGGCCGTCCTGGGCGAAGCGGCTCATGTTCCAGCCGTTGCCGCAGCCGATCTCCAGGATGCGGCGGATGTCGGGCCGAGCCAACACTTCCTGCTCGGCGGCGAAGTGGGGCAGGACACGATAGCGGCTGGGGGACCAGTTCTCGCCGAAGACGGCCGGTTTGCGATAGTCCATATCCGGGTAAGCTCCTCTAATAGCCGGCGCGGCGTCAGGCCGGCTCCACGGCCAGCGCGCGCGGGTCCAACGCTGCTCCGGCGCGCATGGCCCGGTCGATCTGCTCCCACCAGCGCTCCGCCGGCCGCCAGGCGATTGGCTCGCAGCCGGTTAGGGCGGCGCTGAGGATAGCCCGTTCCTCGGCGGCCCAGTCGCGGCCGCCCCAGTGGGCCAGTTCGCTGCGCAGCAGGGGGAAGGGCTGGAAGCCGAGCGCGCCGTTGCCCTCGTCGAGCATCTGCTCCAGCGGCGTGGCCGGCGCGTCGTCGCGCTGCGTCCAAAGCAGCGGCCCAAGCGGGCTGGCCTGGCCATAGACCAGGCCGGGCACAAGCTCATGGAGCGGGTACTTGGGCTGGGGGATGAGACGTTGCAGGTAGGTGTTGAGCGTCGCCGCAGGCAGGCGGCGGTCGCTGAGCCACAGGCCCAGCCGGCGCACCGGGCGGGTGTAGAGCACGCGCTGGAGCCGCAGGGCCAGGGCGGCCCGCAGCGCGCCGGCCGGCGGCGTCAGGTCGCGGCGGGCGGTGACGGGTTTGGCGAAGCTGCGAACGCGGCGATCGCGGCCGAGGAGGAGGCGGTCGTCGCCGAGAAAGGCGGCGTTGCCGTCTTCACATAGCCGTGCGAGGCCATAGCCCATATCCGCCAGCCCGGCGAAAACCACGGCCCGTCCACCCGCCTCCGGCCCGCCCACCGCTGGTCCAATAACTACCCCGGCCAACCGCGGCAGGGCGTGGCCGCGCGCCAGCAGCATCCAGCGCAGCACCGGCTCAACGACGTTGGTGTAGAGAAACACCGGTGAGGTCTCCAGCAGGGGCGAGACGACGATTTCGGTGAAGTCGCCGGGGATGACCGTCAGGCCGAAGCCGAAGCGGCCGAGATGTTCGTCGTAGCAGATGGCGTTGGGCACGCGGCTGGGCGTGCCGTGCCGGTCGATGCGCAGTTGCAGGTCGATGCGCGCCGGCTCTGCCTCCGTCTGGAAATAGGCCAGATCGTGCAGCGGAACCTGTGAGGCCACCGCCAGGATGCCGTGGATGTCGTAGTAGGTGCTGGCCCGCGGCTGCATCATCAGCCCGCGCGTCCAGATCCACTGCTCGGAGACGGCGTAATAGACGAAACCGGCCAGCAGCATCGCCGCCATCGCCGCCAGCGGGTAGGGCAGGCCCAGGCGCACGGTCAACAGCCAGATGCCCGGCAGATAGAGCAGCAGCAGGAAGAGCGTGCTCAGCAGCAGCACACTGGCCAGCCGGCGGCGGGCCGGGCCGCGCGGGCGGTCGCTGAAGACCCACGCCTCGCCCACCAGCACGCCGGCGACGGTGGCGGCCCCGGCC
>JAIBAS010000226.1 GCA_019695075.1 Promineifilum sp.
TCGCTCAACCGCTTTGAGACGGACTTGATCAACGTCGTCGAGCAGGGGCTGGCCCTGATCGACGCCGTGGGCAGCCCGCACCTGGGGCTGCACCTGGACACCTTCCACATGCATCTGGAGGAGCGCGACTCGGCCGCGGCCATCCGCCGCGCCGGCGACCGCCTCTTCCACTTCCATGCCTGCGAGAACGACCGCGGCACGCCCGGGCGCGGACAAGTCGCCTGGGCGGCCGTGGCCGCGGCGCTGCGCGAGGTGGGCTACGACGGCGCGGTGGTCATCGAGAGCTTCACCCCGGAGGTGAAGTCCATCGCCCGCGCCGTGTGCATCTGGCGCGAGTTGGCCGGCAGCCAGGATGAGCTGGCCGGCGAAGGGCTGGCGTTCCTGCGAACGCTGTTTGGCGATCCGGCTCGCCCTGTGAGGTAGCTATGGCCGAAAGCTTTCTGACCGAAGTGGTAGAGCCAGTGGCCCCGACTCCGCCGGTAGCGCGCGATGTCGCCCCGGTGCTGGCCGTGGAGGGCGTCACCAAGCGCTTCCCCGGCGTGGTGGCTCTGGATGATGTCTCGGTCGAGTTCTACCCCGGTGAGGTTCACGCCGTCGTCGGCGAGAACGGCGCGGGCAAGAGCACGCTCATGAAGGTGCTGGCCGGGGCCTACCGGCCCGACAGCGGCACGATCCGGCTCGATGGCGCGCCGGTCGTCTTCAACCATCCATCGGAGGCGCAGGCGGCCGGCATCAGCATCATCTACCAGGAATTCAACCTTCTGCCCGAACGCACGGTCATGGAGAACATCTTCCTGGGGCGCGAACCGCACCGCTTCGGCGTCATCGACTACGGCCGCCTGGAAGAGGACACCCTGGCCGTGTTGAAGCGGCTGGAGGCAGAGGCGCTCATCAGCCCCACGGCGCTGCTGGGCGGCCTGTCCGTGGCCCAACAGCAGGTCGTTGAGATCGCCAAGGCCCTCAGCTACGACGCCAAGGTGCTGATCATGGACGAGCCGACGGCGGCGCTGGCCCAGCAGGAAGTGGCCGTGCTGACCGCGCTGGTGCGCCGCCTGCAGGCCCGCGGCATCGCCATCATCTTCATCTCCCATCGGCTGGTGGAGGTCTTCGAGCTGGCCCAGCGCGTGACCGTGCTGAAGGACGGCCAGAAGGTGGCCACCGCGCCGACCAAAGACGTGACCATGAGCAAGATCGTGGAGATGATGGTCGGCCGCGTTCTGTCCGATTACTTCCCGGAGCGCGCCCGCCCGGAGGACATCGGCGCGATGGCCCTGCGGCTGAGTGGCGCGGGCAACGCTGCCCTGCGCGACATCGACCTGGAACTGCGCGCGGGCGAGATAGTCGGCGTGGCCGGCCTGCAGGGGTCGGGCCGCACGGCGCTGGCCCAGGCCATTTTCGGCGTCCAGCCGTTCCAGAGCGGCGCGATGGAGATTCACGGCCGGGCGGAACTGTTCCGCACGCCCGCCCAGGCCATCCGCAACCGCTTCGGCTACGTCACCGAAGACCGCAAGTACGAGGGCCTGACGTTGAAGCAACCCATCAACGACAACATCATGCTGACGCTGCGCTCGCTGCGGGCCAAGCTGAGCCGCGCCTTCCGCAACGGCACGCGCGCCGACCGGGACCTGGCCGTGGAACTGGCCCAGCGCGTTGACGTGCGCGCACCGGGCATGGATCGCGAGGTGCAGTTTCTCAGCGGCGGCAATCAGCAGAAGGTCGTGCTGGCCAAGTGGCTGGCCACCGACGCGCGCGTGCTCATCTTCGACGAGCCGACGCGCGGCATCGACGTGGAAGCCAAGGCCAGCATCCACGAGCGCATTCGTGAGTTGGCGCGGGCCGGCGCGGCCGTGCTGATGATCTCCTCCGAGTTGCCGGAGGTCATCGGCATGAGCGACCGCATTGTGGTCATGTGGGACGGCACGATCGTCGGCGAGCTTCCCGCCGGCGCGGGCGAGGCCGACATCATGCATTTGGCGACGGGCTTTGCCGAGAGTAGTCGGAACGAGGAGAAGAGCGTATGACAGCGATCTCACCCCCGGCGGCCCAGCCGTCGGCCGTTGGCCGGGCGCGGCAGTGGCTGCGGGATAGGAATGTGCCGCCCGTTTACGGCATTCTGGTCATCATCTTCATCGTCGCCATCCTGCTCGACGCCTTTTTCGGCATCGATGATGAGCTATTTATCCTCAATCAGACCATCCTGACCAACATCCTGGTGCGGTCGGTGGCGTTGGGCATCGTCGCCGTGGGGCAGACGTTCGTCATGGTCGGCGCGTCGATTGACCTGTCGGTGGCCTATCTGATCAGCGTCACCGCCGTGGGCGCGTCCTACCTGATGGCCGGCGACCCCAACCGCGTCTGGTGGACGGTGTTGGTGTTGTTCGTCGTCGGCATCGTCGTCGGGCTGATCAATGGCACGCTCATCACCCGCCTGCGCATCAACTCGCTGATCGCCACCCTGGGCGTCGGGCTGATCCTGCGCGGGTTGCTCAACGCGACGTTCGAGAACTTCGCCGGCTCCGTGCCGGCCAGCTTCCAGACCTTCGCCTACGGCACGATCGGCCCGCTGCCCATCTCGGTGCTGGTGCTGTTCCTGGTGGTGCTGGCGGGCTGGTTTGTGCTGCGCCGGATGCGCTACGGGTCGCACCTCTACGCCGTCGGCGGCAGCGAGGAAGTGGCCCGTCTGTCCGGCCTGCGCACAGAGCGGGTGCTGACGATGGCCCACGTCATTTGCAGCGTCACCGCCGTGTTGACCGGCCTGTTCGTCGTCAGCCGGCTGCGGGCCGGCGCGCCGTGGGTCGGCACCGATGGCCTCTACGACCTGGAGAGCATCGCCGCCACGGTCATCGGCGGCACGGCGCTGTCGGGCGGCAAGGGCGGCGTCTGGGGCACGCTGGCCGGCGTGCTCATCTTCAGCATCCTGGATACGATGTTCAACCAGATCGGCATCGACGCCTACATGAAGCAAATCTTGCGCGGGGCCATCATCATCCTGGCCGTGGGGTTCTACACCTTCCGGTCGAAGGCGGAGCAGGGTTAGCGGCGCGGGAGGTTCCTATGGCACGAATTACGGCCGGAACGGCGACAACGGATTCCTTCGGGTTGCGAGCCTGGCAGGCGGTGCGGGCCATCAACCCGGTCTACTTCATCGCCCTCGTCCTGCTGGTATGGGTCGGCTTTCGCAACCCGGCCTTCTATCAGCCCGACAACTTCCTGACCTTCTTGCAGCGGGCCGCGCCGCTGATGATCCTGACCGCCGGGCAGGTGTTCGTCCTCGTCTCCGGCGGCTTCGACCTGTCGGTCGGATCGGTTGTCACCTCAACGGTCATCATCGGCGCGATCCTGGCCAACAACGATCCCGGGGCGACGTGGTGGGTCATCCTGGCGCTGCTGGCCGGCGGGCTGCTCATCGGCCTGATCAACGGCGCGGTGACGACGTATCTGAAGGTGCCCTCGCTCATCGCCACGCTGGGTATGTTGCTGATGGCCCGCGGCGTTGGCCTGTACTGGTCGGGCGGCGCGCCGCGCGGCTATTTGCCCGACAACTTTCGCATGTGGGGGCGCGGCGGCATCGAGGGGCTGTTTGGTTTGCGGGACTTTCCCTATGCCGTCATCGTCCTGGTCGTCTTCGGCGTCGGTTACTGGCTGCTGCTCCACAAGCTGAACTACGGCCGCCAGTTGCTGGCCCTGGGCGACAACCCGCGGGCGGCGCGCCTGTCGGGCGTCAACGTTAACCTGATGCGCATTTCCGCCTTCGTGCTCTGCTCCATGACGGCCGTCATCGGCGGCATCCTGCTGGGCGGGCGGGGCGGCGTGTCGATTGAGACGGGCACAGGCCTGGAGATGCAGACCATCGCCGCGGCCGTGCTGGGCGGGACGATGCTGCTGGGTGGGCGCGGTTCCATCCCCGCGGCGATGGCCGGCGCGCTGGCGCTGGAGCTGCTGTTCACGTTGCTGAATTTGCTGGGATTGCCCAAGCCGCTGCGCGATGCCGTGCAGGGCCTGATCATCATCGCCGCGGTGGCCTACACGGCCTATAGCACGCGGCGCAACCGCTAGATAGGCGCGGCGACGGGTGGGAGCGCCCCGGCCGTCGCTGGTCGCCATGAGGAGGTGATGCGCGCAAGGAGTGGATTGGTTCGTCCGTTTGAGCGCGCGGCCGGTTTGGCCGCGCCGTAGGAGTGAGTTCGTTTCACCAAAGAAGCTTTGGAGGAGAATCCAAATGAAACCGTTGCGTATTCTGTCCCTGATGCTGATCGCCGTGCTGCTGGCCGTGCTGGTGGCCTGTGGCGGAACGACGACCACGACCGAAGAAGCGGCCGACAACGCCGCCGAAACGGTCGAGGAAGCGGCCAACGAAGCCGCCGAGACCGTTAACGAGGCCGCCGAGACGGGCGCCGGGCTGGGCATGGAGGCCGCGGCTGTGGCCACTGAGTTCTTCAGCCAGGAAGACCTGGACAACTCGATCCGCCTGATCAGCGTCACGCCCGAAGGCCCGGAGGGCGAGCCGTGGAACCAGTATCTGGAGCCGAACTTCATCGACACGACCCAGTATGCCAAGGAAGGCCCCTACACCTTCTGCTTCTCCAACGCCGGCGTCAACAACCCCTGGCGCGTCGTCGGCTACACGACGATGCAGGCCGAGGTTGACCTGCACCCGGAGATCGAGGAGTTCATCCACGTTGACGCGGAAGGCAACGACGAGAAGCAGATCGCTGACATCCAGGACCTGGTCGCCAGCGGCAACTGCGACATCCTCATCGTCAGCCCGAACACAACACTGGCCCTGACCCCGGCCGTGGAAGAGGCCTGCAAGAGCCTGCCGGTCGTGGTCTTCGACCGCGGCGTGCAGACCGACTGCCCGGCGACGTTTGTCCAGCCGATCGGCGGCTACGCCTTCGGCTACACCGGCGCGAAGTTCCTGGCCGACAACCTGCCCGATGGGGCCAAGGTGGTCGCCTTGCGTATCTTGCCCGGCGTGGACGTGCTGGAGACCCGTTGGGCCGCGGCCAAGCAGGTCTTCGAGCAGGAGAACATCGACGTCGTTGAGGTGCAGTTCGGCGACGGCAATAACGACAAGGTCAAGACCATCATCACCGACGCCATCCAGAAGTACGGCCAGATCGACGGCGTGTGGATGGATGCGGGCGCGACGGCCGTGGCGGCCATTGAGGCCTTCGAGGACGCCGGACAGCCTTACCCGGTCATCAACGGCGAAGACCAGCAGGACTTCCTGGTCAAGTGGCAGGAGAACGACCTGACGGCCATCGCCCCCACCTTCCCGACCTTCCAGTGGCGCACGGCCATCATCGCCGCGCTGAAGGTCTTGCAGGGCGAGCAGGTTCCCGACCCGTGGCGGCTGCCGCAGCCGGCGGTGACGCAGGAGAACCTGGATCAGTACGTGCAGCCGGGCATGCCGCCGCTGCACTACGCCATGTGCGGCTGTGAAACCATGCCCGACTTCCCCGAGCGCTGGGGCGGGACGGCTTCGCAGTAATTGGGAATTGGGAATTACGAATGGAAGAATAGGGATTAGAGGATAGGGATTAGGGATTACGAATCCAGGGGTGACGGAATGGATAGGCTGAGTCAGGGCTTGCCCCGCGGCTCTTCAATTCCTAATTCCTGATTCGTAATTCCTAATTCTCTTCCCTCCCCATTCCTAATTCGTAATTCCTAATTCTCTTCGCTCTCGATTTCTAACTCGTAATTCCTGATTCCTAATTATCTCGGGGGACTATGATCGAGATAGGCTTTCACACCGATGCTTTCAACAGCGCCTATTGGAGCTTCGAGCAGTGTCTGCAATGGGCGCAGCGCAATGACGTTCACTACATCGAATGCGGCACGATCGACGGCGTGAGCTGGCTGCATGGCCTGGGCTATCAGCCGCACGTGTCGCTGACCGAAGACCCGCTGGCGCTGCGCGAGAAGATGGAGCGCTATGGCGTCCGCTTCAGCCAGCTCGACGCGGCCTACCCGCTATCGCTGCCCAACGCGCCGTCGCTGGGCCTGACCTACATCCTCAATTCGATGCGCTGGGCCTACCTGGTCGGCTGCGATCATATCGACACGACCGACCACATGCACAAGCCGGCCGGCCTGAGCGACGAGCAAGCGTTGGAGATGATGAGGCGCGTCTACGGCGAAGTGCTGGAGGCGGCGGCGCGCTACAACATGATCATCGACATCGAGCCGCACGGCTACTACACCACCAAGCCGGAGTTCATGGAGCGGATGCTGAGCTTCTACGACTCGCCCTATCTGCGCATGAACATGGACACCGGCAACACCTTCATCGCCGGGCAAGACCCGGTGGCCTTCCTCAACCGCTTCAAGCACAAGGTCAGCCACGTTCACGTCAAGGACGTCAGCCAATCGCTGGCCGCGTCGATGCGCGGCGAACTGACCGGCATCGCCGTCAGCGCCACGGCCATCGGCGATGGCGTCAACGTGGACAACATTCGCAAATGCTTCGACATCCTTGTCGAGATCAACTATGACGGCGTCGTCAGCATCGAGTGCGAGGGGCAGGGCGGGCCGATGATTGAGAAGAGCCTGGCCTGGGTCCGCGAGCTCGTCGATGACGCGAACAGACGAATGAGGAATTAGGAATTAGGAATTAGGAATGAAGAACAGGCTATTGAACGACCGCTGCCAAATGCATCGACTCTTCGATTCCTAATTCCTAATTCGTAATTCTCGGGAGCTTGCTATGGCAATCAAGTTGGGCATTAACCTGGAATTCGTCCGCCACCACGACAAGCCGTTTGTCTTTGGCGTGCAGAAGGCGGCCGAGATTGGCTATGAGTATTGCGAGCCGCTGCTCCACCTGGGGCGCGAGCTATTGAGCGAGGCGGGCTACTTCCACTCCGTCTCCATGTACGACGACCCGCTATGGGCGCGCGAAGTGGCCGACCGGGCGGGCATCAAGTTCTCCGGCTTCAGCACCCACACGCCGCTGGCCAAGCCGGAGATCAGCGTCGAGTACCTGAAGCAGGGCATCCGTTGGGCGGCCGACGCCGGCGGGCCGGTCGTCAACACCGACGAAGGGCCGAAGCCCATCTGGACGACCAAAGAGCAGGACTTCATGCTGATGACCTACACGCTGACCGAGGCTGCCCGCGTGGCCGAGCGCCACGGCATCAAGATCGGCCTGGAGCCGCATCAGCAGTATAGCAAGACGCCCGACGGGCTGGATAGCATCTACAACCTCGTCCAGTCGCCGGCCATCGGCATCAACTACGACACCGGCAACAGCTACCTGGCCGGCGGCAGCGACCCCTACGAGTGGCTGGAGCGCGTCCGCGACCGGCTCGTCCACATCCACGCCAAGGACATCAGCATGGAGCAGGGCGCGGCCCAACGCGGCAAGGTAACGGGCACGCCGGTTGGCTGCGCCTGCGGCGATGGCGTCGTCGATTGGCAGCGCGTCATCGACATCATCAGGCCTGTAGCTCAGGATCGCGACCTCGTCCTCAGCGTCGAGTGCGGGACGATTGAGCAGGCGGAGAGGAGCTTCGCGCATTTGTCCAGGCTGTTGTAGAGGGTGCGGGGGAGCAGGGGGGCAGGGGAGCAGGGGAGATTCTTTCGCCCCCGCTCC
>JAIBAS010000433.1 GCA_019695075.1 Promineifilum sp.
CGCTGACGGCCGACCTGCGGGCCACGCCGGAGCAACTGGCCGCGCTCATGCGGCGGCTGCACCTCGGCGCGGAGCTGTACCAGTTGGCTCGCGGCATTCATACGGCCGCCTTGGCCGACCCCTGCGCGCCGGGCCACGAGTGCTTCCTGCTGCAAATGGAAGACCTCGGTCGCCACAACTGTCTCGACAAGCTTCAGGGCGCGGCGCTGCTGGCCGGCCTGCCCACCCGCAACCGCGTCCTCCTCAGCAGCGGACGGATCAGCAGCGAGATGATCAACAAGGCCCGCCGTCTGGAGACGCCCATCGTCTGTTCGCGCACCTCGCCCACCAGCCTGTCCGTGGCCCTGGCCGAGGCGTGGAACCTGACCCTGGTGGCCTATTTGCGACAGGATCGGATGCGCGTCTATACGCATCCGGAGAGAGTCAGCAGTAAGCAGTAAGCAGTAAGCAGTATCCAGTATTCAGTATTCAGTATTCAAGCAGAAGACCGAATATTGGACACTGAATACTGAATACTGAATACTGAATACTGGATACTGGATACTGAATACTGAATACTGAATACTGGATACTGGATACTGGACACTGACCCATGACCGACCAAGTAACCCTCACCATCGACGGACGGGAAGTGACCGTGCCGGCGGGCACGACCATCCTCAATGCCGCCGCTTCGGTCGGCATCACTATCCCCGCCGTCTGCTACCACCCGCATCTGACGGCCAATGGCCTGTGCCGGGTATGCTCGGTCGATGCCGGGCGGCGGCTGCAGGCGGCGGCGTGCGTGACCCAAGTGTCGCCGGGCATGGTCGTCAACACCCAGACGCCGGAGGTGCGCCAGGCGCGGCGGACGATCCTGGAGATGCTGGCCTCGACCGTTGACCTGAGCGAGGCCCCGCACTTGCAGCAACTGCTGCTGGAATACGACGCCGACCCAGAGCGCTTCGACGGCTTCGAGGAGCGCCACACGCCCGTCCACGACGACAATCCCTTCTACATCCGCGACTACAACAAGTGCATCAACTGTTGGCGCTGCGTGCAGGTCTGCGCCGAGGACGCGCAATACACCTTCGCGCTGACCTTCGACGGCCGCGGCTTCCACACGACCATCGGCACGTTCATGGGCGACGGCATGATGGACACCACCTGCGTCTTCTGCGGCCAGTGTGTCGGCGTCTGCCCGACCAACGCCCTGAAGCCCAAGCGACAGGCGATGCTGGAGGAGGGCTATGACCCCGACGAGATCTTCCGGCAGACGCGACGGGGCGGGAAGAAGAAGCGCGCGCTGGTGGGCGAATAGGCCGTTGACGGGGCTTGTACAATGGAACTAGCGTTGCACGAGTGGGCAGCGGCGCAGCAAACGAGGGATGCATGATTGCCGAATTTGTGGAAACCAAGCCGGATGCCGGGATGTTTGAAGCCGAAACGGCCGAAGTCGAATTGAAGCGGCGTCGGTTTACGGCGGCTGATTTTCTGCGCATGACTGAGAGTGGCCTGTTCAAGGAGGACGAGAGGCTAGAGTTACTCTGGGGAGAGATTGCCGAGATGAGTCCGATCAACGTTGCCCACGTCCTTTGTGTCAATAGGCTAAATGCTATCCTGTCGGAGAAGTTAGCTGCGCAGGCTATCGTCAGTGTGCAAAATCCCGTTCAGCTAGATGACCAGTCACTTCCTCAACCGGACGTTGCCCTCTGGAAACCGGCGATTGATGAATACAGTCGCAGTAGCCGGCTTCCCGGCCCTAGCGAACTGCTCCTGGTTATTGAAGTGGCTGATACGTCAATTGGTGACGATAGAAGGGTTAAGGCAACCCTATATTCTCGTGCCGGCATTGCCGATTACTGGATCGTCAATCTGCGAGACCGACGGATCGAGGTCTACCGCGAGCCGCGGCCGGACGGCTACCGCACCATGACGCGCTACGCGCCGGGCGAGACGCTGTCGCCGCTGGCCTTTGCCGATGTGGGGTTGAATGTGGATGAGATTCTTGGCCCGAATAACTGACGCCATTGACGTGCGCTGTTGAGTGGCATAGTCCTGGATTGTGAAATATAGAGGTAGGGTTAGCTGCATACCGTAAAACGTCTTGCTCTCATACACAATTGCTTTCGGCACGAGGATTCATGACCACATATGTAGCAGTGATTGAACGCGATATGGATACCGGCTACTTCGTCGGCTATGTACCCAACTTCCCCGGCGCTCATTCGCAGGCAGAAACCCTGGATGAGTTATACGCCAACCTGCGAGAAGTGATCGAACTGCTTCTTGAAGATGGCGAACCAACATTTGAAACCGAATTCGTTGGCACACAGATTCATGCCGGACGCGATATTGCGCCGAGCCTCCTGCGACAGATAGCGAAAGATATCGACTTAACAATTGAAGAGTTCTTGGCCGAGCGAAAATAAGGAGACCCGACGATGATCATCCCCGACCGAATCGTTCGTACAACGTGTCCTTACTGTGGGGTGGGCTGCCAGATGAATCTCAAGGTCAAAGACGACTACATCTACGCCGTCGAAGCGCCGTTCGACGCCGCGCCCAACCACGGCATGCTCTGCGTCAAGGGGCGGTTCGGGACGGATTATGTTAAGCACCCCGGCCGGGTCAAGACGCCCCTCATCCGCGCCAACCGCCACGAGGGCCGCAGCGCCAAACCCGTCTGGCGCGAGGCCACATGGGGTGAGGCGCTCGACCTGGTGGCCGACGAGTTGACGCGCGTTCGCAACAGCTACGGCGGCGACGCCATCGCCACCTACGCCAGCGCCAAGGCCACCAACGAAGACAACTACGTCTTCCAGAAGCTCGTCCGCGCCCTGATGGGCACCAACAACATCGATCACTGCGCCCGCCTCTGCCACGCCGGCTCCGTCACCGGCCTGCAACTGTCCATCGGCAGCAGCGCTATGTCCAACTCCATCGCCGAGATGGAGAACCTGCAAGCCTTCATCGTCACCGGCAGCAACACCACCGAGACCCATCCCGTCATCGCCAACTTCCTGAAGCGCGCCGTGCGCAAGAACGGGGCCAAGCTCATCGTCATCGACCCGCGGCGCGTCGAAATGACCGACTTCGCCACCCTCTGGCTGCGCCAAAACCCCGGCACCGACGTGGCCGTCTTCCAGGCCATGGCCCACACCATCGTCAAGGAAGGCCTCTACGACCCCGACTTCATCGCCTACCGCACCGAGGGCTTCAACGAGTATCTGGAGTCGCTGGAGACGTTCACGCCGGAGTGGGCCGAGTCGGTCAGCGGCGTGCCGGCTGAGTCCATCCGCGAGGCGGCGCGCATCTACGCCGGCGCGGAGCGGGCGGCCATCTACTGGGGCATGGGCATCAGCCAGAGCACCCACGGCACCGACAACACCCTCTCGCTGGTCAACCTGGCCCTGATGTGCGGCCACGTCGGCAAGGCGGGCACGGGCCTCAACCCGCTGCGCGGCCAGAACAACGTTCAGGGCTGCTCCGACAGCGGCGGCCTGCCCAACGTCTTCACCGCCTATCAGCGCGTGGACGACGAGGCCATCCGCGGGCGCTTCGAGTCCGTCTGGGGCGTGCCCCTCAGCCCCACGCCCGGCCTGACGGCCACGGAGATGTGCGACGCCTGCTACACCCAGGACGTGCGGGCCATGTTCGTCCTGGGCGAAAACCCGATGATGAGCGAGCCGAACCAGAACCACGCCCGCCATGCGTTAGAGAAGCTGGACTTCCTCGTCTGCCAGGACATCTTCATCAACGAGACGGGTGAGATGGCCGACGTCATCCTGCCGGCGACCAGCTTCGCCGAGAAAGACGGCACCTTCACCAACACCGACCGGCGCGTGCAGCGCTGCCGCGCCGCCGTGCCGCCGGTGGGCCGGTCGCGGGCCGACTGGGACATCCTCAGCGACCTCGGCCGGCGCATTGAGGTGCGGCTGGGCCTGCGGCTGGCGTCCGGCTTCGACTATGCCGGGCCGGAGGACATCTGGGAGGAGATGCGCCGGGTGACGCCCGACTTCTGGGGCATCGACTACGCCCGCCTGGAGCGCGAGGGCGGCGTCCACTGGCCCTGCCCCAGCTTCGACCACCCCGGCACGCCCTACCTCTTCGCCGACGAGTTCCCCCGCGGGCGTGGCAAGTTCTGGGAGGTGCGCTATGGCACGGAGTCGGAGCAGCCCGACGCCGACTATCCCTTCAACCTCAGCACCGGTCGCGTCCTCTATCACTGGAGCGGCAGCACCATGACCGGCCGCTCGCGTCTGGAGGACATCTACCCCGAAGCCGTCTGCGAGATCAGCCCCGACGACGCCGAGGCGCTGGGCCTCATCACCGGCGACTGGGTCAACGTCTCCTCACGCCGGGGAACAATCACTCTGCGCGTCCTGGTCACCGGCCGCTCGCCCCGGGGCACAGTCTTCGTGCCCTTCCACTTTGCCGAGGCCGCGGCCAACCTGCTGACCCTCGACCGCATCGACGAGCGGGCCAAAATCCCCGACTACAAGAACACCGCCGTCCGCATCGAGAAGACGGCCGCGCCGGCGGGGCTGGACGAGGGCTACGACGAGCACCTCTTCGACCGCGGGGCGATTAAGGACCCGGTGCAGATCCACTAGAACCAACAGGATAGCCTCTGGCCTCGTGGTATAATGACGGCATGGAGCGGCAAGTCACATCCACAGCACGCAAACGCAGAGCGAAGGCCGGTGAGCCGGTCTGGGAATTGGCGCGCCTGTTCCCTTCTCAGGGTTCATGGTCGGAGGAAGCGTATCTAGCGCTTGATACCGGCCGGCTGATCGAGTATTCCGAAGGCTTCCTGGAGTTCCCGCCCATGCCAACGATGGCCCACCAGGACATATTGATTTTCCTGTTCGAGTTGTTGAAAGCCTACGTGCTGAAACATCAATTGGGCAAGGTCTACGTGGCTCCCCTGCCGGTGAGGCTGCGCGCCGGCCGTTACCGTGAGCCGGACGTGTTCTTCGTTTCTACGCAACGGGTCCATGAGGCCGAGGGCAAGTACCCCAGCGGCGCTGACCTGGTGATGGAGATCGTCAGCGGCAGCCCCTCCGACCGCGAACGCGACCTGGTGCAAAAGCGCCACGACTACGCCCAGGCCGGCATCCCCGAATACTGGATCGTTGACCCCGATGAGGGCGCGATCACCGTCCTGTGGCTGGAGGGCGAGGCCTATGTCGAGCACGGCCGCTTCGCCGGCGGCGAGACGGCTACCTCGCGCCTGCTGCCGGGCTTCGCTGTGGCGGTGGCTGCCGTGTGGGCCGCGGCGCAATGAGCGCGGAAACCAGCACGCCGTTGGACAAGAAAGTCATTCGTGAGGCCTTGGCCGGCTACGCCACCGCGGCCGAAGTCATTGAGCAGGAGCGGATCGAGCGGCTGCGACGGATGACACCGCGCGAGTCGTGGGCTATCTTCACGGCGCTGATAGACACTGGTCAATATTTCTTGGGCGATCCCGCAACGCTAGAAGTCTTTGAACCGTCGCGGATCGACAACCTGCTGCTTGTCAGAGACGTTCTTGAGAAGTTAGCACGTTCTCAGGAGCTACTATGAGCACTGTCGATCCCGCTGTATGGGAGGTTCATCTCCTACTAACAGATTTAGCCTTGCCCTATGCGATTATCGGTGGAACAGCAGTATAGTATTGGGGCGAACCACGTTTCACAAGAGACCTTGATCTGACTGTTCTTGCCCCCATTGAGTCTTTTCCTGAGACCGTTCACCTTCTTCTGAGCCGACTCAACCCACGCATCAGCAATGCGCTAGAGTTTGCCCTGCGTAACCGCGTTTTACTTGTTGAGACGACCAGCGGCTATCAAGTTTCAATCTTTGTAACCATGCCCGCTCCACTTCCCCCTACCTTCTACACCCAACCCGCCCTCACCGTCGCCCGCCAGCTCCTCGGCGCGCGGTTGGTGCGCGTGCTGCCCGACGGCGCGCGCCTCGCCGGCCGCATCGTCGAGACCGAAGCCTACACCGGCCTGGACGACCTGGCCTCCCACGGCCGCCACAAGCGCACCAAGCGCAACGCGCCCATGTACGGCCCGCCCGGCCGCGCCTACATCTACTTCACCTACGGCAACTACTGGATGCTCAACATCGTCGCCGAGCCGGAGGACGCCCCGGCGGCCGTCCTTCTCCGCGCCGTCGAGCCGCTGGAGGGGCTGGCGGAGATGGCCGCCCGCCGCCCCGGTCGCGACCCCTTCGAGTGGACGAGCGGCCCGGCCAAGCTGGTGCTGGCCCTGGGCATCACTGGCGACATGAACACGACCGACATGACCACCACCGCCGGCGGCCTGTGGGTTGAGCCGGGCGAGCCTGTGACCGACGAGGCCCTGCGCACCGGCCCGCGCATCGGCTTGAACACCGCGCCGGAGCCGTGGCTGTCGCTGCCGTGGCGCTTCTGGGAGGCGGGCAACCCGTTCGTCTCCCGTGGCAGCGGCAAGCGCGGCTAACGCCCCCCTCGCGACGCAAATGACCAGCAAGTGAACAGCCGATGGTCTGGAACCGGGCCGCCGGCGGCGCTATGCTGTGCCCATGCGCTACGAGGAGATGGGCGACGAGACGCTGCTGGCCCTCATCGGCGGCCACGACCACGCGGCCCTGGTGGCGCTCTATGACCGCTACGCCGCCGGGGCGCTGGCCGTGGCCCTGCTGTTGACGAGCGAGCGCGCCGCGGCCGAGCGGATCGTCGAGCGGCTGTTCTGGTCGCTGTGGCGGGGGGAGCTGGCCCTGACCGGCCGTAGCCCGCGCAACAGCCTGATGCTGGCCGCCCGCCGGCTGGCCCAAAATAGGGGCTAGGAATTAGGGGCTAGGGGAAGAGCACTCTTCCCTATCCCTAATCCCTATCCCCTACCCCCTATCTCCCGGCCCGGGCGGGCTGCTCGCCTTCGCCGGGCGCGTCATGTAGCGATCCGGGGCCACCGGCGAAAAGCCATATTGCGCGTAGAGGCCGTGGGCGTCCCTCGTCGCCAGCAGCAGTCGCGCCCCCTGCACGTCGGGATGGGCCAGCGCCGCCGCCACCAGCGCCTTGCCGATGCCCTGCCCGCGAACATCCTCCAGCACGAAGACATCGGCCAGCCAGGCGAACGTCGCCCGGTCGGTCACCAGGCGGCAGAAAGCCACCTGCCGCCCGTCCAGGTAGGCTCCGAAGCACAACGAGTTGTCGATGGCCCGCTGCACCACGTCCAGCGGACGCCCCTGCGCCCAGTAGGAGCGCTCCGACAGAAAGCTGTGGATTAGGTCCACGTCCAGCCGCGTGGGATCGGTCGAGATTTCCAGGTTCATGGGAACCATTCTAGCAGACGCGGTGTATAGTGGAATGAATGAGCTTGACCGAGGCGGCCGCGGCTGAACCGGGCGCGCGGCCGGAAGCGAATCCGTCGGGCGAGGCCCAGCCGGCCCACGAGGTCCCCAATCGAGAGGGCGGCCGCCGGGTCGGTGGGCAACGCGGCCAGGATGCGCTGGACGTTGTGGTTGCCCTGCTGACTGTCCTGGGGGTCAATCCGAAGGTACCCCTGCTCAGTCAGGTCCAGGGTCAGCAGGGGGGGCGTGTCGTCGAAGCGGCTGACCGCGCTC
>JAIBAS010000594.1 GCA_019695075.1 Promineifilum sp.
AGGCGTGGGCACAGCAGGCGTAGACACAGCAGCAGTGGGCACGGCAGCAGTGAACACTGCTGCTGTGTCCACGGCCGGCGGGGCCGGCGCCGGCATCTCCACCACCGGCGCGGGCGGCGGCTCGACCTCATCGACGGCGGCGCGGTCGGGCCGGGTCATGGCCTCCTCGTCGGCGGCCGGCTCGTCCTCGTCCCAGTAGTCGTCGTCCTCGGCCGTGTCCTCGTCGTCGTCCCCCGTGACAGGGGCAGCGTAACTGTAGACCGGGGGGGCCTCGCTGACCTGGGCTGCCGGTGCGTGGTTGGTCGAACCTTGACCAATCGCGCCGTTGGTGGTTGGGCCGTTGGCGATCGGCGCGGCCGCGGGCGCGTAGCTCTGCATGTCGCTGCCCGCCCACGGGTCGTCGTTGCCCCAGTCGGGCGGCGCGTCCCAATCGGGCAGTTCGCGCGCCGTCGCGGCGTCCTTGGCCACGGTCAGCTTTGTCTGGGCGCTGTTGACCAGGATGGAGATGGCCTCGTTCTGGGCCTGCACCTGGCCGCGCACGACGAGGATCTGGTTCGTCTGCACCAACTCGCGGCAACTGGCCCAGACCTTGGGGAAGAAGACGAGATCGACCTTGCCGTCCAGGTCTTCCAGAGTGACGAAGGCCATCGCCTGGCCCTTCTTGGTGTTGGTCGTGCGCGACCCAACGACCAGCCCGGCCAGTGTCACGCCCTTGCCGTTCCAGGCGGCGTCTAGCTCGCCCGTCCGCGCGGTGACAACGCTTTGCAGGTCGCCCAGCCGCTGCTGCAACGGATGCTCGGTCAGATAGACGCCGATTAGTTCCTTCTCCCAGTCGAGGAGCTGCCGCCGCTCGATCTTGGGCGCGTCTTTCTCCGAACGCATCAGATTGACGGCGACCTTGAAGTTGCCGCCGCCGCCAAAGAGGGTCATCTGGCCGGCAGCGGCGGCGGCGTGGGTGCTGCCGCTGTGGCCGAGCATGCGGTCGAGCGCGTCGAGTAGCTGCGGGCGCGTGCCCCACTCGTCGAACACGCCCACCTTGACCATCGATTCCAGCGCGCGCTTGCCGATGCGCCGCAGGTCGGTGCGCTCGGCCAGATCGACCGGGTCGCGGAACGGGCCGTTGGCTTCGCGCTCGTCGATGATCGTCTGCACCGCGCCCTCGCCGGCGTTCTTGATGGCGGCGAGACCATAGCGGATTGTGGCTCTATTCCTGCTCCCCCGCCCTTCCACGTAGCTATCCTCGATGGTAAAGTCGAGTTGGGCGCGGTTGAGGCTCGGCGGGGCGACGGTGATGCCCAGCCGGCGGGCGTCGGCCACATACTTGGCCACCTTCTCCGTGTCGGCGTGGTCAACCGTCAGCAGGGCGGTGATGTACTCGACCGGATAGTGGGCCTTCAGGTAGGCCGTCTGGCCGCAGATGACGGCGTAGTCGGCGGCGTGGGCCTTGTTGAAGCCGTAGCGGGCGAAGAACTCGATGTCGCCCCAGATGGCCTCGCAGACTTCCCGCGAGAAGCCGCGCTGCATGGCCCCGGCGGTGAACTGCGCCTTGTGCTGATCCATCAGGTCGCGCTTCTTCTTGGAGACGGCCTTGCGGATCATGTCCGCTTCACCCGGCTCATAACCGGCCAGTTCGGCGGCGATGCGGATGATCTGCTCCTGGTAGACGAGAATGCCGTAGGTGTCCTGCAGGATGGGCTTCAGTTCCGGCGCGTGGTAGACAGCGATGTCCTTGCCCTCGAACAGCATCGCGTGCATGCGGCGGATGTATTCGGGGATGTTCTCCATCGGTCCCGGCCGGAAGAGAGAGATGGCGGCGATGATGTGGTCGAAGCGCTGCGGCTTCATGTCCATCATCAGCTTGCGCATCCCGGAGCCTTCCACCTGGAAGACGCCCTGCACGTCGCCGCGGGCCAGCATGGCAAAGGCCTTGTCCATCCCCTTGTCGTCGTCCGGCGACGGACCGAACTGGCCGATGTCGTAGGGGATATTGTCCATCGTGTAGTGGACGCCGTGGCGCTGGGCAATGAGTTGCGCCGCCTGGCGCATGACCGTCAGCGTGCTCAGGCCCAGGAAATCGACCTTCAGCAGGCCGATCTTCTCGATGATCTCCATCGGCCACTGGCTGACGGAGCGGATGCCGCCCAGGCCGGACTCGCCGCTGGTCGGCCGGTGCAGGGGCACATACTCCACCAGCGGCTTGTCGGAGATGATGACGCCGGCGGCGTGGCTGCTGGCATGGCGGGCCACGCCCTCCAGCTGCTTGGCCGTGTCCACCAACTCGCGCACGCGCGGGTCGCCCTTGTACTTCTGCTCCAGGTCGGCCGAGTAGAACTCGTGGTCGTGGTCGAGAACGTTGACGATCTTGGCCGGCTTGCCGGGGATGGCCGGGATGAGCCGGGCGATGGCGTCCACCTCCGGCAGAGGCACGTCGAGGGCGCGGCCGACGTCGCGGATGGCCGCCCGCGCGCCCAGCGTCCCGAAGGTGATGATCTGGGCGACCTTGTCCTGGCCGTACTTCTGCACGGCGTATTGCACCATCTCGTGCCGGCGGTCGTCGGGGTAGTCGAGGTCGATGTCGGGCATCGTCACGCGGCCGGGGTTGAGGAAGCGCTCGAAGATGAGGCCGTTGGCGATGGGGTCGATGCCGGTGATGCCCAGCGAGTAGGCCACCACCGACCCCGCGCCGCTGCCGCGCACGTTCCACCAGATGTCCGCCTGCCGCGCGAACTGGCACAGATCCCAAACGATCAGGAAATAGGCGTCGAAGCCCATGCGGTGGATGATGGCGATCTCGTGCTCCAGCCGCGCCCGCACCGCCGGGTCACTATGGGCGCGCTCCGCGCCATAGCGCCACACCAGCCCCTGCTCGCACAGTTCGCGCAGGTAGCTCGCCGTGTCGTAGCCGTCCGGCACGGGGAAGATGGGCAGGTGGTAGCCCTTGCTGCTCAGGTCGAGGTTGCACATCTCGGCGATGAGCAGACTGTTGTCCAGCGCGCCGGGGATGTGGCCGAAGAGGTCAGCCATCTCCGCCCGCGACTTGAGGTAGTAGCCCTTGTCGCTGAAGCGCAGCCGGCGCGACTCGTTGACCGTCGCCCCGGTCTGGACGCATAGCAGCACGTCGTGGGGCGAGGCCTCCTCCGGCGTGGTGTAGTGGACATCGTTGGTGGCCACAAGGCGCAGGTTGTAGCGGGCCTGGAACTCCTCGACGTAGGTCTTGTTCAGCGCCGTCAGTTCCGGGATGCTGTGTTCCTGCAACTCGATGAAGTAGCGTTCCGGGCCGAAGATGTCGAGGTACTTACCCATCAGCGTGTGGGCTTTCTTCAGGTCGCCGGCGACGATGGCCCGCGGGATGTCGGCGGCCATACAGCCGGTGGTGCAGATCAGCCCCTCGCTGTGCTGGGCCAACAGGTCGAGGTCGATGCGCGGCTTGTAGTAGAAGCCGTCCAGTTGGGCGCGGCTGGCCAGTTGCAGCAGGTTCAGGTAGCCGGTGCGGTTCTCGGCCAGCAGCAGCAGGTGGGTGCGGTCGCGGTCGAGCTGCGGGTCATGGTCGGTCATGCGCCGGGCGGCGACGTAGGTTTCGATGCCGATGATCGGCTTGACCCCCGCGGCGACGCAGGCCTCGTAGAAGGGGATGACGCCGAACATCGTCCCGTGGTCGGTCAGGGCCAGAGCGGGCTGATTCAGCGCCTTGGCCCGCGCCGCCAGATGCTTGATGCGGCTCAGGCCATCGAGCAGGGAGAACTCCGTGTGGACGTGCAGATGGACAAACGGTTCGTGTTCGCTGGCGGACGCCGACATGGGCGGGAGTATAACACAACTGTTCGGATCGGAGCTTAAAGAAATGGATATTTTAGGAGTGGCCGATGGCCAGTGATCAGTAACCACACCTTCGCGCTTGCTTGAATGTCAGGTACTGCCGCGTCCGCCCAATTGGGATACAATGCGCCTATGATCTCCTACCGAGTCCGGCGCTTGCACGCGCCCGGCGAAGCGGCGCGGCGCTATCACCTCTTCGACCGCGCCGACCAACTCCTCCTCGTGGCCGACCAGGGCAGCGCCTGGTTGCCCAACGAGGTCACGCCGCGGGTGCGCTTTGCCCGGCCCGACGGCGAGCGGCTGGCCACTATGGACTTGCCCCGGCCGACCGACCGCCGCCCGGAAAAGCAGCACAACTACGCCATCATCTACGAGCACGCCGTCTACGCCCTCATCACCGCGCCCATCCGGCCGCCCAGCGGCAGCACCGCGCCCCTGCCGGCCGCGGGCAGCGTCGTCTGGCCGTTCACGCGGCTGCTGATCGAGGTGGAGGGACATCGCTGGTTGGCCTTGCGCTGGCCGGAGGGCGCGGGGCCGCTGCTGGTGCTCTACGACGCCGGCAACGATGGCGTGCCCCTCTCGGCCGACCCCGAAGCGAGCGACCTGCCGGAACCGCTCGGCCTGCTGGAAGTGGGCACGGGCGACTATGACTTCGACCTGACGCTGCCCGCCGGCCGGCTGGAGCAGGGGGCGTTGCTGGCCCTGGCGCTGGTCTATTTGGTCGACCAGGCGGGGAATTGATTTATTCTTACCTCTTCAGCCCGGGGACATTCATCGACTCGTCCGTGGCCCAGACCGACTCCGGCAGCGCCGGCTTGTCGGCTTCCTCGCCCAACCACTGCCGCGCCAGGGCGACAGCGGCGACGGCGTAGGCCAGCCCGCTGACGATCCAGGCGATCATCGCCCCGAAGTTGTAGTCGTTGATGTGCAGGCCGCTGAACTGGAACGTGGCCGGGTAGCCGTAGTTCATCTCCGGGAAGAAGAGCAGCGCCAGGCCGACCAGCTTCACCGGCCAGATGCTGACGAAGGCGTAGATGATGCGCACCAGCGGGTGCATCGTGCCGTGGGTGCGGGGCCAGGCGGCAGTGATGTGCCACCAGTTGAGCAGGCCGACGCCGAAGAGGCTGAGCAGTTCGATGGCGTGGACCCAGCCGTAACGCAGCGTCGCCCCGTGGATCATCGGGTCATACCAGAACCAACAGACGCACAGGAATGTCAGCAGCGTGACGCCGGGCGAAGTGGCCCAGTGGACGGCGCGGCGCAGCCGGCCGGACGCGGCGTCGGTCGGTCGGCGCAGCGCGGCCAGCAGCGCATCGCGTTGGCGCGCCGGCAGCCCGTAGGCCAGCGGCACGACCGGGTTCGACAGCATGATCAGGCTGGGGATCGAGGCGACGACGAGCATGTGCTGGATGATGCGGGCGCTGAAGTACTGTGTCGCCAGATAGCCCAGCGGCGAGATGAGAGCCACGGCCAGCAGCGCCAGCCCGGCCATGAACTGCCACAGGGGGCGCGTAGAGACCGGCGCGGCCGGCGGCCGGCGCAGGCGCTCGCGCGCCATCTGCCGCCAGCCGCGCACGTAGACAACGCCAACGAGGAAGATCCCCGTCGCCGCCAACAGGCGCATCAGCGTCGCTTCGGGCCAGGTGGTCATGAGGCTAGATTGTAGCGTTGGGAAGGAGGAGTGGAAACCGCTACCGGCGTAGTCTTAATCTACGCGAGCAGTGGCTTCCTCTGTATCATTGGGCGATTGGCTAACCAGAAAGCGCTGTTTGACGACATGGGACGGGATGCCGAGCATGTGCTTGTCGCGATGCACCAATTCGGCATCATCCGCCTGCGCCGCAGCAGCGATTAAGGCATCCGCAAGTGGCAATCGCGCGGAAGCTCGCTGCCCAATTTGATAAGCAGCCGTTGCAATCGGGTCATCAATGGCGATGATCTCGTTGAGGAGCAGGCGGTAGCCGTCAAGGGTATCCATGATTTCGGCGTCGTCCGCTCCCATTTCATGCAAGCGTCGCGAAAACTCCGTCAGAGTGAGGCTTGCCAGAAGGATTTCCGCTTCGCCGTCCTCAAATAGCGCTTGAACTTCTTGCCAACCGATTTCCTTTCGATAGTGGGCCAAGAGCGCTGACGTATCCAACAGATAACGCACTGTCTTACCCCTCAGCTTCCCGTTCAGCAATCAATTCGGCCACGCTATCTCGCTCCGGACTGAACTTGCGCCCGCTGCCAAGTAGGCGGCGCGCCAGTTCACCCCGGTCGGGGATGACCCGGACAATGATTTCGTTCCTTTCTACGTTGGGAACCCATTCCAATCGCCAACCAGGTTTAATACCCAGGGCACGCCCTACTTCAGCAGGAATGGTAACCATGTTTTTCTGGGTAACCTTAGTAATCATGGAAATGATAGTACACCTTGCATCTCTGTATGTCAAGGTTGCATAGTCGGTCAGGGTGCGGTGACATATTCTATGGAACTTGCCCCCAGAAACCGCCCCAGGGACGCAATTGCCCCAGCCACGGCCGCCCGCGTGTCCTTGTCGGGCGTCGCATCCGGCTGCCAATGGGCGGCCTGTACCGTCAGCCGGCCCGTTTGGCGGTCCATCTTTGGGTCAACGCGGCCGATGAGCCGGTCGCCGTGGAGGATGGGCATGACGTAGTAGCCATATTGCCGCCTGGCCGCGGGGGTGTAGATCTCGATGCGATAAAAGAAGTCGAACAGCCGCTCCGTCCGGTCGCGGTCGGCGATGAGGTTGTCGAACGGCGAGAGCAGGACGGTCTGCGGCCGCCACTCGCCAGCGCGCAATCGCTCCAACTCCGGCCGCAAGTCGTTGTGCAAATACCACGGCCCCGGCCAGTCGCCGCCCTCGCCGGCAATGGCCACGCGGGCGATGATGCCTTCTTTCTCCAGCGCGTGCAACGCCTCCTTCAGGCCGGGATAGGCCGAGCGGGTGAAGTAGCGGTTCACGTCGCGCTGGCGGGCCGGGCCGAGGGCCAGCAGCGCCCGCTCGACCGCCCGCCGCACCAGCACCGGCCGCTCCACTTCCGGCGCGCGCACGCGCTCGCCCAACTGATGCTCCAGCAGTCCCCACTGCTTCTTCAGGCCATAGCCATTGCCCGCCCGCCGGGTGACGGTGACGCCGCCGCGGAACCACAGCCTGTCGAGGATGATGTTGACGTCGTTGCTGCCGCCCCAGCGGTTGTCGTAGTTCCACGCCACGTCGGCCCGGCTCTCAAACTCTTCGGTGAATAACGGGCCGCGGCGGGCCAATTCGTCCAGGAGGCGCTGCCGGAAGGCGGCGTTGGCCGCCCACCAGGCGTGGACGCGCTGCTGCCAGACGCCGTTGCCCGGCAAGCGCTCGCCCATCTGCGGCCGGAAGAAGGGATAGTCGTCGGCCAGAACGATGGAGGCCGCGTGCGCCCAGTACTCGAACAGCGCCTTGTCGTCCCACAGCAGCGCCTCCAGGTCGGCTGGGTCATATGGCCCCAGGCGGCTGAAGGGCACGAGCAGTTGCGTCCGGGCGACAACGTTGATGGGATCGATCTGCACGCAGGTGATGCGGCGGATCATGTCGAGCAGGTCGATTTTGGTCGGGTTCGGCCGCGGCGCTTCCAGTTGTTGCGCGGCCACAGCCAGCCGGCGCGCTTCCTGCGGGGTGAGGGTGAGCATGGCCATCGTGGGCGGGATGATAGCCGAACAGATGTTTCAGGACAAGCGTGGCGCGATTCTCCCGAATCGCGTGCCGCGATT
>JAIBAS010000003.1 GCA_019695075.1 Promineifilum sp.
GTCCGTCCCGGCGGCGCGCATGGCAGCGACAAGGTCGGCCATCAGGGCCGCGTCGTTGCCGGTAAAGAAGACCGCGCCGGCGTTGGCCAGTTGGGCCGCCAGGGCGGCCTGGTCAGTGTTGGGCGTCAGGGTGATGATGATCGGACGCTCGGCCAGACCCAGGTTGCGCAGCCGGTTGCGCCAGAAGCGCCCCCAGCCCTCGGCGGCGCGCGGGCGCGGCCCGGCCGACAGGACGATAGTTGGCCCATCGGCGGCATTGGCCGCGGCCACGAAGTCGGTCATCACCGCGCCGCGGGTGGCCGCGCTCACGTCGCCAGAGACGAATAGCGTCCCGGCCCCGTCCGGCGGCAGCAGCGCGTCGAAACTCCGGCCGCTGATGTCGGGCGCCGCCTGGGCCACGCCAGCGACGACCGGCTGCCGCGCCGCCAGGTCATAGGCGTAGGGGCCGGACGGCAAGATGTGGTAGGCCACGTCGTGGATCTCCAGGAAGGCCGGGTCGTCGCCCACGTAGCCGGCGTTGGCCGCTGCATCGTAAGTCTCGCCGTCAAGGGCAATGGCCGCGTACCAGCCGGTGATGTCATGAACCATCAGGCTCTCGTCAATGACCCCGGCCGTGCCCCAGTCGAAGCCGACGGCCAGCTTGTCGCCCGGCTTCTCGACCATCGCCTGCAGGAGCCGCGCCGTGCGCCCGCGCTCCAGCACGTGTTGGTCGATGACGGCCTCCGGCAGCCCGAACACTAGCCCGCGCCGCTCGCTGCTGTCGGGGCCGTACCACAGGTCGAGCGCGCCCTGATGCAGGCCATCCCAGGCGAAGTTGTTGCCAATGTAGCCGCCGATCATGTAGCGGGAGATGACCGCCGCGCCGGCGCTGTTGCCGCCCACGGCCGCGCCTGTCGCAAAGCCGGCAGCCAACGCCGCCTCGGTCGGCGTGTTGGCCACGACCTGCATGCCCACCGTCTGGTCGCCGCCGAGGATGTAGAAGCCATCGACCTCCGGGCCGAGCTGGGCCACGCGGGCCGGGTCGAGCGCGTCCGGCCGAATCTGAATGTCAACCACAGTGGCGCTACAGGTCTGCCCTGCCGCGGCGACCGCCTCACAGGCCTCGCGAATCTGCTCGGCGCGTTCAGCCGCCAGTTCCAGGTTCTGTCGACGGACGAGGCCGCCGATGGCGTCCGGGCGAACGTGATAGGTGATGGGCAGGACGCGGATGGTCACGACGCCGTCGCTATCGTGGGCGGCCGCCTGCGCGGCGAACAACTCCAGCGTGTCGGCCTCGTAGCCCGCGCCGATGGGCACGAGCCGCGTTTCCCCCTGCCCCTTCGCGCTGCCGGCCGCGCCAAGAACGGCCACGGCCCCGACCAAAAGCCCCATCAGCACAAGCATGCGCCAACTCCCAAAAATCGACCGCCATTGCCTCGTCATCATTGCCCTCCGGTTCGGTCTCGTCTGTGGCCAGCGGCGCGCACCTACATTCGCGCGCCGGCCGGTACAATCTACCGCCATCTATATCCGTGGATTATACCACTGAGTGGCTTGCTGCCGACGGCGTGGGCGGAGGCTTTTGCGGCGGGGCCGTTCGCGCTTCAGGGGGTTCTCAGCGCCGGCGGGGCGGTCGCCGGGGGACTTGTGGCCGGCCTGCGCCTGGCCAGGAAGTAAGCCGGAACTCTAGCCCAGGATCACTGTTTTCGTTTATACTGGCGCTCAGCGTGCCGGCCTCCTGTCGCCGGCGGCGCGGAGTCGCCAATGACCGAACTTGATCAAGAAACCCTCTTTAGCCTGGCGGCCGCTCTGGCTCATCGGCAAGTCGCCGACTATGCGCGCCGCTCTGGTCTAGATTACCTGGGCGACGCGGCTCTCGCTCCTTATGAGCAACAAGTTGTCACGACTCTTGCGCCGGGTTTGGTCGCCTTTGCGGCCCGCCTCAGCGCTGCTTTGCCGCCCGGCTTCGAGCTGGCGTCTGTCCTGACGCAGTTCTTTCAGGACGCCGAGACAGTTGCCGCGCTCAGGCTCTATGGCGAGGACGCGACAGCCGGCCTGGCTGCGCTTGGCGCGGCACTGACGAAGGCGGGCCTGCCAGACGGCGTGCTCGACCCCAATATGCTGAGCGAGGCCCTTGCTGCCTGGGACGCCGCCTCAACCGTCGTTGCCCGTCTGATGGCCCAGACAAACGCGAACCAGACACTTGCCAACAGCCCCCTCTATCAACAAGTCCAGCCGGTCCAGGACGAAGAACTCCTCGCGAAAATGGCGGAGTTGGTGCAAGACCTGAATTTCAAAGGCCTGAGCCGTATTGACGGCGGTGACATTCTCGCCGCCGATGGTTACACCATCCTGTTTTCCTGGCGGCGCGGCCAATCGGCCGCCCGTGACGAACTGCCGCAGACATCTGGCCTAGAGGAAACTTCTGGTGGCGCGGTTGTTCAGGAGACGAGTAGCGGGGGGCTGGACTCGCCGTCGGGCGGCGGCGCTGAACCGCAGCCAGAGCCGGCAAGCACCGTTGTCGCCCTGCGCCTGGACACGGCCGCGCCGCCACAGGTCACTGTCGGCCTGCCCTTTGATCTGGCCGCGGCCATTCGCCAACTGGCGTCGCCTACACTGGCGATCGCCGATTTGTCGCTGACGGAAAGCGCCTCGTTCGCGGCCGTCCTGCCGGCGGGGGAAACCTTCCTGGCCATGCGCATTCAAGTCGCCGCGCCCGAATGCGAGATTCTGGGCGGCGACACGCGGCCGGTGCGCATCCTGCCCGGCCAGGATGGGCCGACGGTTTACTTTCAACTCATCCCGCGCCGCGCCGGCCCACTGAGCATCATCGTGACCGTCTACCAGGAGGCTGACTGGATTGGCTCCACACGTCTGCGGACGGAGGTGGCCGGGGGAGCGCCTGCCGGGCAAAGCCTGACCGCGCCGCGGGGCGCGGTGGCCCTGACCGTCAATAGCCAGCCGCTCGCCCCGGCCGACGTAAGCCAGAACACGCTCCGCGAAGCGCTGGACAACGGCTATAGCCTTGCCGAGTTGCAAGACCTGTGCTTCGAGCTGGAAATCGACTACGAAGACCTGCCCGGCGAGGGCCAGTCGGCCAAGGCGCGCGAACTGGTGACGTACTGCAAGCGGCGCGGCCTGCTGCCGGCGCTGGTCGAGCGGGTCATCCGCGACCGGCCGCATCTGCTCGTGCCGGCCTAGACGCGTGGCGCTTACGCCGACAGCAACTCCCAGGCGCGTTCGGCCCAGCGGGCCATGAAGCGCGCCCACAGCCACGTGCCCAGCGCCAGGACGACGGCCCCGGCGAGCATGAGCGGCAGGCTCCACTGCGGCCAGAGCTGCGCCAACGCGAAGGGCGCGAGGGTGATGATGACGGCCGGCACGCCATAGACCAGCGTCAACAACAGTCCTATCCAGCCGCCGCCGCTTGTCGTCATGCGCCGCGGGTCCTGCCAGTCGAGGTTGGCGAAGCGAAAGCCGACGGACACGCTGAGCATGACCAGGGCGATCGTGATCAGAACGCCGGCGACCAGCGCGTAGGGCACCCAGGCCAGGCTGAACGGGAAGATGAGGCGGGCCACGGTCAGGATGATCACAAAGACGATGGCCGATGGGATGGCGATGCTCCACATCTTGGCCCACCACACCTCGACCGGGCGCAGCGGCGCGGCCTTGAGCAGCGAGAAAGACTGCCGCTCCAGAGGCAGCGCCCCCTGGGCTGGGGTCGAGAGCATGACGTAGGCGGCGAACAGACTCCAGGCCGACATGATGACGCCGGGCTGAAACGCGGCCGTCAGCGCCGCCAATGCGCCGGGGGCCTGTAGCGCGCCGGACGCGGAGGCATCCAGCAGGCTGCCCTCGCCGCCGTTGTTGTTGAAGATGGCCAGGGCGCTGACAAAAACGGCGATGACGCTACCGCCCAACAGGCTGACCAACTGGCGCGGGTCACGCACCCGCAGGAGCCAGTCCTTCACGCCGATGGTCACGGCCAGCGAGCGGCCGCCGAAGACGTTGTCGCGCTCCTCCAGCCCGCGCCGCTTGCCGCCGGCACTCTGGGCTTTCAGCCAGCCGGAAAGGTACATGCGCTCGCCGCCGAACACCACGCCCAGGAATAATCCCAACGTCAGCAGCAGGTAGACCAGCAAACCCAGCAGCCCCGGCCCGTCGAACTGGAACGCATCAAGGGCCATCAGCCCGCGGCCGGCCAGGAGCGTCGGAAAGGGCAGGCTCTGCACACGGGTGATCATGTCGCCGGCCGTTTCCAGCGTTTGCGTGGAGGTTTCTTCGTTGACGAACAGGAAGCGCGGCAGTTGGGCCAGAAGGGCAATGAAGATACCCAGGAGGGCATAGGTTGCCGTCAGCATCTCGTTGAGCCGGTTGACCGGCAGCCAGCGCACCAGCAGCATCGACAGCAGTGCGCCCACGGCCAACCCGAAGAGCGGCGCCAGCAGCAACAACACCAGCCCTAACACGTAGTAGATCACCCCCGCCCCGACGCCGATGCCATAGGCCACGAAGGCCGGCACGGCCATGATCAATAGCAGGGCGATGTTGCCCGGCAGGCGGCTGAGCAGCTTGGCGATCATGATCGCCCGCGTGCGGATGGGGGCGACGACGAGCTGATCGAGGTCGCCGCTGAGAAACAGGGCGCGCATGGCCTGATTCAGCCCGGTGAAGAGCACGCCGAAGAGCACCACCGTCAGCAGCAGCCCCGGCACAATGCCCGGCTCGAGCTGCACCGGCGACTCCGGCCGGGTCAGGAACGACAGACCGTAGCCGGCGGCGGCCGAAAACGCGCCGATGAACAGGAAAGCGATCAAGCCAACGAGCGTGCCGACCAACCGCCAGCCGCGCAGGCGGGTCAGATCGCGCCGATCGGTCTTCCAGTAGAGTTGCATCAGCAACAGGACATCACGCCACATCGCCCAACTCCTTGACCATGTCGTCAACGTCCGTGCCGCCGGTCAGCTCCAGGAAGATATCTTCCAGTGTCTGCTCGCCGCGCATGGCCCGCAACTCGTCCACGCGGGCGTCGGCGACGATGCGCCCCTTGTTGATGATGATGACCCGGTCACACATCGTCTGGGCGATCTCCAGGATGTGGGTGGAGAAGAAGATGGTCCGGCCGCGGTCGCGGTTGCGGATCATCAAATCCTTGATCAGCCGGGCCGAGCGCGGGTCGAGGCCGACCGTCGGCTCGTCCATGAAGACGATCTGTGGGTCGTGCAGGAACGCGCCGGTGATGGCCACCTTCTGCTGCATACCGTGGCTATAGGTGTCGAGGTAATTGCCGGCCACTTCGGTCAGGTCGAACATGTCCAGCATCGGCCGCATACGCTCTTCCACCTGCGCCGGCGGCACCTTGTAGAGCTGCCCGACGAAGCGCAGATACTCGCCCGCCTTCAGCTTGCCGTAGAGATTGGGCGTGTCGGGTACGTAGCCGATGTGGGCCTTGGCTTCCAGCGGCTGGGCGACGATGTCATAGCCGGCCACGCGCGCCGACCCGGACGACGGGCCGAGCAAGCCGGTGAGCATCTTGATCGTCGTCGTCTTGCCCGCGCCGTTGGGGCCGAGGAAGCCGACGATTTCGCCGGGCTGGAGGGAGAAAGAGACATCATCAACGGCCACAAAGTCGCCGAAGGTGCGCGTCAGATGGTTGGCTTCAAGAACCGGTTGAGTCATGGGGTACGTCTCTCCTATGCACGCTATACGCGCAAGGGCCATGCAGGTTTCGAGTGCTGGCCGGAGGGCAGGTCGCGTCCAGGCCAGCCCGTATTGTACCCATGAAGCGCGCTGGGGCCACGCCGTGCGCCGCCGCGCGTGCAATTGGCGTGAATTCCGCCTGTCCGTCGCGCGAATTCACGCCCCGCGTCTTGATCTGCCCGGCCGCCGCGCCATCATGTAGGTACTGTTGGAGCAAGATCGCTGGAGCGGAATCGCGCGGCGCTGGGCCGGGGTGGCTCGGAGCCTTTAGAGGGAGTCGATGCGTCGAAGTCTTGGCATTGCAGTCCTTGTCGTTGTCCTGGGCACGGCGGCGTTGAGCGTCGGCCGCAGCGCCGCGGAAGCGCCGCCCGCCACAAACACTATCTTTATCCCCCACGTTCTCGGCGACCATTGTGGCGACTTCTTCGACGACTTCAGCGACGTGACTGGCTGGTTCGAAGGCCAGCGCGACGGGCTGTTGGCCGAGTTGCGCGACGGCGAGTATCGTCTCAGCGTGACACAGCCGGGCCTTGTCTGGCTGGTCGGTGCGCCCGACTGCGCCCGCGTCAACAATCAGATGGCCGTTACCGCGCGCTGGGCCGGCGCGCCGGGCAACTTCTACGGCCTGCTATTTGGCGAAGACGACCGCGCTGGCCGCGCCTACTTGCTGGCCGTCAATAGCGACGCGCGCGCCTGGTTGTTGCTGCGCCTTGAGGACGACTCGCTGTCGGTGGTAAGCGGGCCAACGCACGATGACGCGATTGCCGAGGGCCGCGCGCGCAATCGGCTGGCCATCACACGTGGCCGCGGCCGTATTCTCCTGACAATCAACGATAAGACCGTTGGCCAATTGCCCGACCCCGACGCCGCCACGCCTTTCATCACAGGGCTGGTTGCGGCCAGCTACACCGATCGCGCTCCGGCCGACGCGCGCTTCGATGACTTCGTCCATCGCGGGCAGGCGGTCGGCCGCGCCGGGGAGGCCGCATCCGCCAGAGCCGGCAGCGCGTGGGCCGAGCCGGTGAGCGCGACGCTGCCATAAGTGCAGCGGGCTGCTCTTTTCCCCGGCCCCCTGCCCGACTATAATCGGCATATGTCTGCTCGCGTCCGCCGCTTCGCCGGCATCGACTCCGCCCACATTGCCACAATCGTCGTCGTCATCCTGGCCTATGTGGTCAGCCTGATCGGCTATCTGTGGAACCGCAACACGCCGGAAGGATCGCCGTACTCGGCGACAGCGCTGGCTATCGCCGCAGGACTTAGCATCGTGACTTTGGCTCTATACGTTGAGGGATATACCTTGTTACAGGGGGTCTTTAAGCGCTATGCGAAAGTGGCCAACTTTGTCCTCCTCACCGTCCTCGTTCTGACCATCGAGTTTCTGCTGCGCGGCTCCAATGGCATCTGGCTCATCTCCATGCCCCTCGTGGCCCTGGCGGCGACGGACTTGCCGCCGGTCTGGCGGTGGCCGGTCTATCTGACCGTTCTTGTGGGCATGGCCGCGCCGATCTACGTCGCCAACGACAGCCTGTCGGTGGCCCTCTTTGCGCTGCTCAGCTTCAGCCCGGCCGTCGTCTTCGTCATCGTTTTCGTCCGCCTGACCAAGCAGGCGGAGATCGCCCAGATCGAGGCGGAGTCGTTGGCGACGCAACTGGCCGACGCCAACGCTCGCCTATCGGCCTTTGCCGTGCAGGCCGAGGAACTGGCCACAACCAAAGAGCGCAACCGCCTGGCGCGCGAAATCCATGACAACCTGGGCCACTTCCTGACCGTGGCCAACGTCCAGATCAAGGCCGCCCAGGCGGTGATGGACAAAGACCCGGAACGGGCGCGCGGCGCGCTCGACCACGCTGCCCGGCTGACCCAGGACGGCCTGACGGCGGTACGCCATTCTGTCGCCGCCCTGCGCGAGTCGCCCCTGGCCGGCATGCCGCTGTCCGAAGCGCTGGCGGCGCTGGCCGAAGAAACGCAGGCCGCCGGTATCGTCACGCAGCTAACCGTCACCGGCGCGCCGCGATTGCTCGATTCACGCGCGGAGTTGACGCTCTACCGCGCCGCGCAGGAGGGGCTAACCAACGTCCGCAAACACGCTCGCGCCTCGCGGATCGATGTGGCCCTGGCCTACGATGACCCGACGGCCGTCAGCCTGACCGTGCGCGACAATGGCGTCGGTCGTCGTGCCGGCAGCACACAAGAGGACGGCCACGGCGAGGTTGAGCCTGGCTTCGGTCTGCTGGGGCTGGGCGAGCGGGCGCGCCAACTGGGTGGCCACCTGCTGGCCGAGAGCCTGACCGACGGCGGCTACCAGCTGACGCTCCGCCTGCCATCAGCCACCCTGGCAGCGGAGACAGGAGACGTTCCCACGCCATGATCCGTCTGCTCCTCGTTGACGACCAGTCTTTGTTCCGTGAGGGATTGCGGACACTTCTATCGCTACACGAAGATTTGCAGGTTGTCGGCGAGGCCGGCAATGGCCTGGAGGCGCTGGCCGCGGCCGACACTCTCCAGCCTGACGTCGTCCTGATGGACCTGCGCATGCCCGCGCTCGATGGCGTTGCCGCCACGCGCCGCCTGCTGGCCGCCCACCCGGCCGCACGGGTCATCGTCGTCACCACTTTCGATGACGACGAGTTGGTCTTCGATGGCCTGCGGGCCGGCGCTGTTGGCTATCTGCTCAAAGACGTTTCCTCCGACAAACTCGTCGAGGCCATTCGCGCCGCCGCCCGCGGTGAAAGTTTCCTGCAACCGTCCATCGCCGCCAAGGTGCTGGCCGAGTTCAACCGTCTGGAGCGCCCGGCCTCCCCCTCACCTTCAGCCACTCCTCCGCCCCCGCCGGTGCTGGCCGAGCCGCTGTCGGAGCGCGAACTGGACATCCTCCGCCTGCTGGCCGCCGGCGACAGCAACAAGGAGATCGCCGCTGCCCTCTACATCACTGAGGGCACGGTCAAGAACCATGTCACCAATATCCTCGGCAAGCTAGACGCCCGCGACCGCACCCAGGCGGCCTTGCGCGCGCGGGAATTGGGCCTGATTTAACCCTGTTATGCGGAAAATCGCATAGGGCGCGAATTGCCTCTTGACAAGAGGCCGGCCTTTGCCTATACTATTCGCATTACCCGCAAATGCGGATATTAGGATAGACGACTAGAGAGTGGAGAAGGAAGGCCGAAATGCCGATTGCCACCAGTGACCTGCCCCTATCCGTTTCCGGCACAACAATCAGCGTCGCCCTGGAGCCGGCCCAAAACATCCAGCACTCGCTGACGATGCTGGCTCAAGCGGAGAATATGTCGGGGTATGACGAGTGGGTCTATCGCACCTACGCGACAATGTCGGCCGACGAACGTGACGCCAACCTGCTGGTGATGAACGGCCTATACTATGCCACCCGACCGCGGGCCTCCTACCCCAGCTTCCCGGCCTACATTGAGCATCTGGCGACGGTCCCGCCCGTCCACCTGCGCGACAAAGTCATGTCCGCTTATCTAAGGATGATGCCTGATGAAACCGACCGGCGACTGACGACCGACGAGGTGTTGGCCGACATCAACACCTTCATGGCCTTCCTGCGGCGCGGCTTCAATCAGTACATCCCGGAGATCGAGCATCGGGCCTACACCTACCTGCTCGACCCGCCGGCCATGCAAGGGCTGATCGTCGGCCACCTGCGGGCCATGTGGTACAAGTATCTGGCCGTCGAGTGGGAACGCGTGCGACCGATGTTGCAAAAGGCCGTGCGCGCCTTTGACGGCATCGACTTGAGCAGCATGGAGCGGGCCGCGGCGGCCGAGTACGTCGTTGGCCGGCCACTGCGCAAGGAAGACAAGTGGTGCGACGAGTTGGACGATGCCGAGCGCCTCGTCTTCGTGCCCTCGGCCCACATTGGCCCCTATACCACCAAGATGCGCGGCGAAGACCGGACGTGGATTCTCTTCGGCGCGCGCCAGCCGCAAGACGCCGGCGAGATGGCCCCGGAGCTGACGCGGGCCGAGCTGCTGGTGCGCCTTAATGCGCTGGCCGATGACGCCCGGCTCAACATCCTGCGGCTGGTCGTCGATACCGGCGAAGCGCGCTCGGCCGACATCATGCAGCTACTCGACATGAGCCAGTCGGCCGCCTCGCGCCATCTGCAACAACTGACCGCCGCCGGCTTTCTCAACGAGCGGCGCTGCAACGGCGCTAAATGCTACCACCTCAACGGTAACCGCGTCGATGACACGCTATTGGCCCTGGCCTCGTTCCTGGCGCGAACGGAGACCAGAGAACTCGTCTCGCCCGGCCGGGCGAAAGGAGAGTGACATGAACGCCAATTGGTACGATGCTGAACAGAGGATCAACGAGAGCCGCGCGTTTGCCCAGGCAATGGCTGATGGCTATGCGCTGACGCCGGCCCGCCCGCGTCACCCACTGCGCGCCGCCTACCGCAACACGCTGGTGCTCACCGGCGGCGCGCTCATCGCCCTCGGCCGGCGCTTGCAGGGCGAGATTCAGGACATGGCCGCAACCCCGCTCGAACTGGGCCAGCCGCGACAGATGCCCACTCCCTAGTGTTTACTCCCTTTGGGCGCGGATCGGAGGAATGTCAACAGCCTTCTCGCCAGTGTTTCGTGTCCTCCTCCATCCCCCCGATCCCGCCCAAACGCGACCCCGGAGGTCCAGCAGCCTCCGGGGTCTTTTTTTGTCAGGCGGCCAGCGGCGCTGGCCGCTTATAGGCTAGAGCCGCCGGCCGCTTACGGCTGCGGCACGTAGTCAATCACCGGGTAGCCGGCTTTGACCCACTCGGCAACACCGCCACGCATACTGAGAACATCCGTGTAGCCATAGGCCCACAGGATGGTCATGGCAATCGTGGAGCGATGGCCACTGCCACAGTAAACGACAATGGGGGCGTCCAGTTCGACCGGCCACTGGTCCTTCTGGTTGATGAACTCTTCCAGCGGAATGTGGATCCAGTTAGCCGCCTCGATAACGCCGTTCTCCTCCAACTCCGCCGTCGTGCGCACATCGATGAGTGTCACGTCGGGATTCTCGACGAGCAGCGTATTGAGGTCTTCGACGCTGATGCCGCCGTAGCCCTCAGGGATGTTGTGGAGCATCTCCTGCAGGGCGGCCAGCAATTGCGGATCAGGCGCAAAGGCGTTGAGTTCCATCGGCTCGGCGGCCGTGCCCTCGGCGACCGGGAAGCCCTTCTCCACCCAGCCGCCAAAGCTGCCTTCCTTCATGCTCAGCGGCTGCGGGTAGCCGAGCGCGCCCAGGGCCGTGATGGCGATGGTGCAACGCCAGCCGCTGCCACAATAGCTGATCAACTTGGCATCAGTGCCGGGTAGATAGGCCGGGTTGTCGAGCACCTCGCGGATGGGCAGGTTGACCGCGCTCTCGATGTGGCCGCTTTCTTCCAGTTCGGACACTTCGCGCACATCCAACAGGAACGGCGGCGGATCCTCGGCCAGCGCCAGATTGACGTCGTCGAGACCGATGACGTTGTACCCTTCCATGTTGGCCAGGAAGGTGTTGAAAGCGGTATCGAGATCCACTTCCGGCGCGCCGACGATGGCGTAGCCGGCCTTGGCCCACTCGCTGAAACCGCCCTTCATGCTCAGTACGTTGGTGTAGCCATAGGCCCACATCATGGGCATGGCCAGGGTGGAGCGATGACCGCTGCCGCAGTAGACGATGATGGCGGCGTCCTTCTCGGCCGGCCACTCGGCGCGGCGGGCGATGAACTCCTCGATGGGGATGAACAGGACGTTGGGCGCGTCGATGGAGCCACTCTCGGCGATCTCCTCCGGCGTGCGCGCGTCGATCAGAATCAGGTCGGGGTTCTCGGCGATGGCCGTGTTGACGTCATCGATAGAGATGCCGCCGTAACCCTCGGGCATGGCCGCCAGGATTTCGCTGAAATGGGCCGCCAGCGCCGGATCTACTTCGGCCGCGTTCAGCGGCTCAGCCACAGGCGGCTCGCCGGTGACGATGGGGTAGCCCGCCTCGACCCAGCCGCCGAAGCTGCCGCCCTTCAGAGCCAGCGTGTTCTGCCAGCCCAACGCATCGAGAAGCGGCAGGGCAATCGTGCAACGCCAGCCGCTGCCGCAGTAGATGACCACCGGCGCGTCCTGCGCCGGCAACATATCCGTGCGCGCGGCCACTTCGCGAATGGGCACATTTACCGCGCCCTCGATCCAGCCCTTCTCAGCCAGTTCGCTTGTCTCGCGCACGTCCAGCAAGAACGGCGCGTCGGCGGCCAGCATCTCATTAAACGGCTCTAGCCCCAGGCTGCCATAGCCCTCCATGTTATCGATAAAGCGCTGGAATAGTTCATCCAGTTGCGCGTCGGTGACTTCCATCACCGGCTCGGCCGTTGGCTCCGGCGCTGGCTCCTCTGTGGGGGCCACTTCCTCGACCGGCGCGGCCGTTGGCTCGACCTGCTCGACGACCTCGGCCGGCTCCTCAACGGCCGCTTCCTCGGCCGGCGCAGCCCCGCCACAGGCTACCAGCACCAGCCCAAGGATGAGCATCAATGTGATCAGCAATGTCTTCTTCATGGTATCTCCTTCTGCATGGGTGAACGGATATCGCCGGCGCACGACCAGGGATCAGTCGCCGGCCGGCGTCGGTTCCGGTTCCTCAGTCGGCGCGGCCGGCTCTTCGCCCGCCGTCGCCGCGGGCACAGTCTCAATGATGACACCCGCGTTGGCCGCCTGCTCGTGTTCGGCCACCTTGTCGGCTGTCAGGAACAACGCTTCGTTACCGTGGCAAGCATCGCAGGAGGCAGCCTGGGGCGTCTGGCGCTGGATGTTGTGGGGCGTGGCGTAGACCCATGTCGGCAGCGCGTCGAAGTTCGGCAGTAAGTTGTCGCCGTAGAACTGAAAGCTCGTCGGCGCAACGGGCACGTGCCGCACCGGCACGAACGTGTAGGGACGGTCGTAGCTCTGGATCGGGTTGCGACCAATCAGGAAGGTCATATACGTGGCGTCGGTGGCGAAGAAAGGATTACCCGTCTTGTCACTGAGGGCCACGTGGCAGCCGTCGCAACTCGTATAGGTAATGGAATGGCATACCTGACAGGAGAGATCGCCGCCATGTACCTGATGCATCTCCAGCCCATCCTGCCCCGTCGCCGCGGTTACGTGACACGTCTCGCAGCGCGGCGACTGGACGCCGTCGTAGCGGTGGTCGGGCGGCGGAACGGCCGTGTCCTCCGGCGCGGTGTGGCACTCGTCGCAGGTCGGCAACTGGCCGTGCATTTGGTGGCTGCTGTGACAGTCTGTGCAGACCATGCGCCCCTGACGAAAGTGAACGTCGCCCATGAGGCCTTCGTTCTTGCCCAAATACTCGTTGCCGACGCGACTGCCGTGGCAGGCGGTGCAGTTCTGAGTCATCGATGGCTTGGCGTTGAAGTTGTGGCCGTCGACAAAGCCCCCGCCAACCGAGAACGGTTGGCTGACATGGCAATCGCCGCAGGTCGTATGGCAACGGGCACAGTGGTTGCCAAACATGGTCGTGAGCTGCTCGTGGTTCTCCGGCACGCTGCGCGTGTTGAGAACCGTCCAGTAGCCCGTCAGATTGCGATGGAGGCTGTTCTCCTCCAGGGCGACAACGTCGGGGTGGCAATCGCCGCAAGCCGTGGCGGCATCCTCGCTCGGCCGGGCGATCAGGCCGGTGTGCGCCTCAACCTTATCATCCGACTGCTGGCCGGCATGGCACTCGACACAGGCCATCTGACCGTGGACCGTCGGCAGAAAGGTCTCGGCCTCTACGTAAGCTTTCTCCCATGGCTCCAACGGAGCCACCTCTCCCCCTCAGCCAACGCCGCTGCTTTCGTCCTCTGTCTCGACCACGGGGTCGGCCGTCTGTGTCAGGCGCTCCTGGTCCGTGTGGCACGTGACGCAGGCATCGGCAATGACTTCGGCGGTGGGCGTTGGCTCCGGCAATACAGCCGTGGCCTTGGGCAGGGCAGCAGCCGGCTCCAGACCGGCCGGCGCGTTGCCGGCCTCGCGGGACGTACACGCCGTCGCCCAGAGGAGGAGGAAAGCAAGAACAGCAAGCAGGCGGGGAAGTCGCGTGATCGGATTCAACGTCTTCTCCTGGTGTTCGTGAAAAGCTTCACTAATGACAGTATAGACGACGGCTTATAGTTCGCAATGGCTGCAACAGTTTTTGCTTATAGTTTTTGCCTACCAGCGTCTATAACTAAAAGCAATCGTTTGGTTCCTTCACCCCATTGAGTTTCCTATGAACTTTGTTATACTTTTCACAAAGGGAGCTGTCACCAATGCTCGACACGCACCAGTTGAATGTCTTTCTAACGGCGGCGGAGACGCTCAGCTTCAGCGAAGCTGCCCGTCGCCTGCACATGAGCCAGCCCAGCGTCAGCCAGCACATCCAGTCGTTGGAGCGCCACTTCGACAGGGAGCTATTCATCCGCAGCGGCCGGCAGGTTCTCCTCTCCGACGCCGGCCGCGCCCTGGTGCCGCTGGCACGCGAGATGGTCAACCGCTCGGAAGTGATTGAGGAGACGATGCGCTCGCTGGACGGCGAGGTTTTCGGCCATCTCCTTGTTGGCTGTAGCACCACACCCGGCAAGTACATTCTCCCCCATCTGCTGGCCCGCTTTCATCGGCTACATCCGCGCGTCAAGGTCTCCTGCCACGTCGCGCCGCAGGAGCGGGCGTTGGAAATGCTATGCAGCGATGAGATTCATTTCAGCATGGCCAGCGCGCCTTACCTGACTTGCCGCGACGTCGAGTTGTGGCACTACATGACGGATCCGGTCGTCCTGATCGCTCCGCTGGGCCATCCCTGGGCACAACGCGGCGTCATCAGACCGCAGGAACTGCGCGACGGCATCTTCATCATGCGCGAGGCTTCCTCCGGCACGATGGCCGCCGTCACAGCCGGTCTGGGCGCGCATGGTTTGAGTCTGGATGAACTAGAGACGCTTCTCGTTCTGGGCAACCCGGAGGCCATTGCCCTGGCCGTGCAGGAGGGTCTGGGCGTGGGCTTCGTGTCCAGTATCGTCGTCACCAAGCTAGTCCAGGAAGGCGTGGCTGTCGTCGCCATCGAGGGCCTGCACATCGAACGCGACATCTATATCGGCCGCCACGTTGGCCGGACACCCAGCCTGGCCCAGGCGGCCTTCTGGGACTTCGTGCGCGATGAGGAGACGGCCAACGCCGTCGATTTGTGGAACCTATCGCTCCTGCCAGTCGAAGAACTCTAAAAGAGCACACCATGAACCGCCACCACCCCCGCATGCGCCGCGCCACTCCACTGCTTGCCGGCCTGCTGCTGGGCCTCCTCGGCTTCCTGCTAACGGTGGCCCTGGCTGGGGCCGCGCCGGTCGCGCAGGCTGAGCCAACGCCCACGGCGGCCCCGGCCGAGGCCACTGATATTAAGGCCTGCCAGGAATGCCACCTCGACGTTGCCAACCGCTGGTCGCAAAGCCCACACGCCCAGGCCTTTGACGCGGCGCACTTCCAGGAGCGCTGGAGCGGCCTGGGCGCGCCCGATCAATGCCTGGCCTGCCACACGACCGGCTTTGACGCCAGCAGCGGCGTGTTCGCGGTCGGCGGCGTGCAGTGCCATGCCTGCCACGGCGAGGCCGGCGAGAACCATCCGCCCGCGCCGGTGGCCATCAAGGCCGATACGGAGTTCTGCGGCGCGTGCCATACGACTACGCTGAGCGAGTGGCGCCTGGGCGCGCACGCCGCTGCGGGCATTGGCTGCAGCGATTGCCACGACCCCCATAGCCAGGCGGCGCTCTTTGCCGAGCCGGATGAGTTGTGCCTCAATTGTCATGCGGAGACGCTGGGCGATCACGCCGACGACATCCACATTACCGAGGGCATTGGCTGCGTCGATTGCCACGCCCTGGTCATGCCGCCGGCCGAGCCGCCCGATGATGGCATCGTACCCACCGGCCATAGCTTCGCCATTACGGCGACGACCTGTGTCGCCTGCCACACCGACACGCTTCACGCCGGCGAGGCGCTGCCCGCGACCACCGGCGACACAGCGACGCCTGTGCCCACAACCGGAGCCGAGGCCGAAAGCGAGACAATCAGCGCGGAGCAGCGGGTGCAGACACTCGAGGCGGCCCTGGCGAGCCGCAACACGGGCCTGCTGTTCCAGGGGGCTGTCGTTGGCCTGGTGTTGGGCGGCTCCACGGCCTGGCTCATCGGCCAGAACCTGCGCCGCCGGGAGAACGACGATGAGCGCTGACGAACCCCGCCCGGAGAAGAAGCCCTCCGCGCTCCTGACGCGGCGCGACTTCCTGATCATCGCCGGCGCGACCGTCGGCGCGGCGGCCCTGTCGCAGATCGTCATCGCCGGGCCGCTCTCGGCCGACGCCGTCAGCGGCATCGAGCGCCACGGCGCGGCCTCCGGCGCGCACGAATGGCACATGGGCATCGACCTCGACCGCTGCATCGGCTGCCAGTACTGCATCTGGGCCTGCCAGGCGACCAATGACGTCGTCAAGGACTCTATGCGCTGGAACATAGGCTTCTGGGATCGCACCGCCAACGGCGCCGAGTTCTTCATGACCCGGCCCTGCCTCCACTGCGCCGAGGCTCCCTGCGTGAAAGTGTGCCCCGTTGGCGCGACGTGGATCCGCGAGGACGGCATCGTGGCCATGGACTATGAGCGCTGCATCGGCTGTCGCTATTGCGAGGTCGCCTGCCCCTATGACGCGCGTCGCTTCAACTGGGCCGCGCCCGACGGCGACAACGCGCTGGACAGGGTCTGGGGGGCGGCCGAGGTAGAGCGACGACCACGCGGCGTCGTCGAAAAGTGTACCTTCTGCGTCCATCGCATCGACCGCGGCCTGGCCGAGGGGCTTGTGCCCGGCGTGGATCCGCAGGCAACGCCGGCCTGTGTCGTCGCCTGCCCGGTCGGCGCGCGCGTCTTCGGCGACATCCACGACCCCGACAGCCCCATCTCCGCCTTCCTGCGCGACAACGACACCTTCCGGCTGCGCGAGGACTTCGGCACAGAGCCAAAAGTCCATTACGTCCGCCCCGGACGCGACACGGAGGAGCCATCGTGACCAGCCACGCCATTGCCCCCGCCCGCCGCCCGCCGCTGACACCTTTCCGGCTATGGGTGGCCGGTCTGGTTGTCCTCATCGTCGCCGGCCTGGTCGGCGCGTTCTATGTGCTGCGCTATGGCCTGGCCGTCACCAACCTGACCGACCAGGTGCCCTGGGGTCTGTGGATCACCCTCGACCTGTCGGCCATCGCCCTCGGCGCGGGCGCGTTCACCTTCTCGGCCGTTGTCTACCTGCTTAAGGTGCGTCGCTTCGAGCCGGTGGCCCGCCTGGCCGTCTTCATCGGCTTTCTGGGCTATAGCGCAGCCATGATGGCCCTGGTCATGGACATCGGCCGCCCGGACCGCTTCTGGCATCCGCTCATCTTCTGGAACGTCCACTCGGTGCTCTGGGAGATCACCTGGTGTGTCATCCTCTACTTCACAATCCTGCTGGTCGAATTCGTGCCGACGCTGGTCGATAGCCCTGCCTTTGACACGCGCCCGCGCCTGCGCCGCCTCGGTCACTCTCTCCATCGCTTTACGCCCCTGGCCGCGGTGTTTGGTCTGGCACTATCGCTGTTGCACCAGTCGTCACTGGGCGCGACGTATGGCGTGCTGTCCGGCCGGGCCATCTGGTTCAAGCCGTCACTGCCGGTCATGTTCATCATCTCGGCCGTGGCCGGGGGCACGGCCCTGACGCTGCTGGCCACATTGCTGACGGGCAAGCTCAGTCGGCGGCGCTACGTCAGCGACGAGTTAAGACACAGCATGGCCCGCCTGACCGGCTTCGCGTTGCTGGCCTATCTGTATCTCAAACTGTGGGACTGGGCGGCCACCTCTTACTATGCCCACTCGCCCGGCACGGCCGACGCTCTGGCCCGTCTGGCCGTCACGTCGCCCTATCAGAGCACATTCTGGTGGTTCGAGGTTTTGCTGGCGGGGGTCATTCCGGCCGTGATTCTACTGGCCGCTCGCCTGCGACGGGACGACCGTCTGCTGATGATGGCGCTGGGTCTCATCGTCGCCGGCGTGGTCGTCAACCGCTGGAATGTCACCCTGTCGGGCCTGGTCGCGCCGCCACACTGGTCACCGGGCGTGCTGGGCAATGTCACCGCGGCGGCCTACTTCCCCTCACCGGTGGAAATCGCTGTAGCCCTGGGCATCATCGGCTATGCCCTGCTGGCCTTCACGTTGGGCGCCAGGTATCTGCCGCTCTTTCCCCACGGAGAGCAGTAGAGACGGGTCGCCGACCCGTCTCTACCAGGCGTCGCGGATATCGACGACTTCCTGCCCCTGAACCTGGCTCAACACCGCACGGGCTTCATCCATGCTGATGCCGCAGATCTTGACCACGGCGTCGTAGAAGCCCTCGCGGCGCGGCGTCGGGTAAGCGCCAATGGCCATGACACTCCAGGCCTGGCGGCCGAGGACAGCAGTCAACTTGGCGAACTCGCCCGGCCGGTCGGGCATGCGCATGGTTACGCGCACACCCTCGGCCGGCAGCTCCATTAGGACTTGAAAGGCATTGAGCAGGTCGGCCTTGGTCAACAGGCCAACGACAACCCCTCCCTCCACCACCGGCAGGCAACTGAGCTTCTGCTCGGTCATACGCCGGGCGGCGCGCTCCACACTGCGGTCGGGGGAGATGGTGGCGACGCGCTCGGCCGGCGTCATGACATCAATGACCGACAGGCGCGACAGATGGCGGGCGATCTCCCACATGTCCAGGCTGGGCAGCGCGCCAGGGTCCAGCGCAAAGCTCAAGCGATCCAGCAAGCCCAGCAGCCGCTTGCCGTCGCCGACGACGGGCAGGTGGCGAATGTCACTCTCATGCATGAGGTGCTGGGCCTCGGCGGCCAGCATCGTCGGCGGGGCCACAATCGGGTGGCGGGTCATACAATCTCGGACGAGCATACGAAGTCACCTCACGAGGGCAGTGGTCAGTGGTCAGTGGGCAGGGGGCGGCAGCGCCCGCAACGTCGCCAGCGGAATGTGGCAGAGGATACGGTGGCCGTCGCCCGCGTCGCGCCAGGGCGGCGCGTCGGCCTCGCAGATGCGTCCGCCGTCGGGCAACAGATGGCGGCGCGGACAACGGGTGTGGAAGCGGCAACCACTGGGCGGATCAACGGCGCTGGGCGCCGGCCCCGCCAGACGAATGCGCTGCGGCGGGGCCGTCGGGTCGGGGACGGGGATGGCCGACAGCAGCGCCTCGGTATACGGGTGATAGGGCGGCGCGTAGATGGCCTCGGCCGGGCCAATGTCAACGATCTCACCCAGGTACATCACCGCCACCTGATCGGAGATGTAGCGCACGACGCTGAGATCGTGGGCGATGAAGACCAGCGTCGTACCGAATTCGCGCTGCACGTCCAGCAGCAGGTTCAGCAGCGCCGCCTGCACGGAGACATCCAGCGCGCTGACCGGCTCGTCGCACAGCACCAGTTCCGGCCGGCTGGCCAGGGCGCGGGCGATGCCGACGCGCTGCTTTTCGCCGCCGCTGAGCTGGCGCGGCAGGCGATCCAGGTAGCCCTCGCCCAGCCGCACCGCCTCCAGCAGGCGAATGACCTCGGCGCGGACCTGGCTCTTGGGCACGACACCCAACCGGCGCAGCGGCCGGGCCAGCTGGTAGCCGACGGTGTAGGCCGGGTTCATCGTCGCGTCGGGGTTCTGAAAGACCATCTGCAACTCGCGGATGAGCGCGGCGTCGCGGCCGGCCAGATCATCGGTCAGGTCGAAACCCAGGAAGGTCGCCTCGCCGCCGCTGCTGGCCTCCAGACCGATGAGCGTCTTCACCAGCGTGCTCTTGCCGCTGCCGGACTCGCCGACGACGCCCAGCGTTGTGCCCCGGCCGACGGCGAAGGTGGCATCTTCCAGGGCGTGGACGAAGCGTTTCTGGCCCAGGCCGAGCACATCGCGCAGCGAGTCGCCCGGCAGCGGGTAGTACTTCTTCAGGCCGGCGGCGGCCAGGATCGGCGCGCCGCCGTCCGCGGCCGTCTGGGACGGGGGCGGCGCAAGATCGGCGCGGGGCGTCCACGCCGCCGGATCGATTTGCTCGGCGAAGTGGCAGCGCGCGCACGTGCCATTGGGCAGCGGGCGCAGCGCCGGCCGCTCCACCCGGCAGCGCTCCTGGGTATAGTCGCAGCGCGGGGCGAAGAGGCAGCCGGGCGGCCGGTTGCCGGGCGGCGGCACACGCCCGCGAATGGGGTAGAGCGCGCTGTCGGCCTTGTCCGCCCCCAGCCGCGGCAGGGCCCGCAACAGCCCCTGAGTGTAGGGGTGCTGCGGATCGGCGAAGAGGTCGGCGACAGCGGCGCGCTCGACAAGCTCGCCGGCGTACATCACGCCCACCCGGTCGCACGTGCGGGCGATGACGCCCAGGTTGTGGGTGATGAGTAGGATAGCCGTGTCAAGGTCGCGCCGCAGTTCGGCGATCAGGTCGAGCACGGCCGCCTCAACGGTGACGTCCAGCGCCGTCGTCGGCTCGTCCATGATCAGCAGCGCCGGATCGTTGAGCAGGGCCGTGGCGATGACGACACGCTGCTGCTGGCCGCCGGAGAGTTGGTGCGGATAGCGCCGCAGGATGCCCGCCGGATCGGGCATGTAGACCCGCTCCAGCATCGCAATACAGCGCCGCGTGGCCTCCGCGTTGCTCAGGCCGCGGTGGACGGTCAGCACCTCCTTCATCTGCTCGCCCACACGCAGAGAGGGGTTGAGCGCCTGCATGGGGTCCTGGTAGACCATGGCGATCTGGTCGCCGCGCAGCCGGCGCAGTTCGTCGGCCGTTCGTCCCAGCAGGTCTTGCCCCTGGAATTGGATGCGGCCGTGCTGGACAGCGCCGTTCGGCCCCAGGAAGTTGAGGATGGCCCAGGCGGTCGTGGATTTGCCGCAGCCCGACTCGCCTACCAGCCCAAAGGTCTCGCCGCGGGCGATCTCGAAGGAGATGTCGCGGATGGCCGGCACGTCGCCGCCGCGCGTCTTGTAGGCAACGGCGAGATCTTCGACCTTCAGGACAGGCGCAGTTGACACGGCGGGTTCCCTTTGCTCAGCGCTGATAGCGGTTCAGCTCCTCGCGCAGGCCGTCGGCCAGCAGGCTGAGACCGACAACCAGCGACGCGATGGCCAGCGACGGCCAGACGACGCCCCAGGCGGACGAGAACATGAACCGCCGCGCCTCGTTGACCATCGAACCCCAATCGGGGTCGGGCGGCGGCAGTCCCAGCCCCAGGAAGCCCAGCGTGCCGATGGCGAAGACGGCATAGCCGACGCGCAGCATGGCGTCGACCAACAGCGGGCCGCGCGCGTTGGGCAGAATCTCGCGGAAGAGGATGTACCCGACGCTCTCGCCGCGCGTCTCGGCCGCGCGGACGTAGTCGCGCGTGCTGATGTCGAGCGTCAGGCTGCGCGCCAGACGGGCCACGCCCGGCGCGCCGGTCAGAGCGATGGCGAAGATGACCACCAGGTCGCCCCGGCCGAGCGCGGCGACAATGACCAGGTAAAGGACGATGCTGGGGAAGGCGACAAAGGCATCGAGCAGTTGCATAATGCCCTGATCCCAACGGCCGCGCCGGTAGCCCGCCACCTGCCCCAGCAGCGTGCCCAGCGCCAGAGAGACAAGCACGCCCCAGACGGCCACGCCCAGTGGCAGGGCGATCGTCCGCTCACCCACGGGCACGCGCGTCTTCAGCAGCACCACCTGTGTGCCGACCATCAGCCGGGAGAGCGTGTCCCGGCCGAGGTTGTCCGTGCCCAGCCAGTTGGTCGCGTTGGGCGGCAGGTTCTGGCCGAAGAGCGAGGCGTTGGGCGGATAGGGCGTCCACACGAACGATACCAAGCCGACGATCACCCAGAACAGGACGATGGCGAAGCCAAGCACGGCCACGCGCGAGGCGAACAGCAGCGATATCACCGCGCGCAGCCGCCGCGCGCGCGGCAGGCCCGGCGTGGCCGTCGACACGGTGGGCGGGTTGTGGGTCGGCTCGGCGGTGGTCATCGGGGCGGGCCTCAGGCGTAGCGGATGCGTGGGTTGAGCAGCGTGTAGGCGAAGTCGCCAACCAGCCGCGTGCCCACGGCGATGACAACCAGGATCATGGCCGCGGCCTCGATGGCGTTGAAGTCGCCGAACATGGCCGCGTCGTAGATGTACTGGCCCAGGCCGGGGTAACCGAAGATGACCTCGACGACCACCAGCCCGCCGATGAGCCAGTTGACGTGGAGCATGATGATGGTGATGGGCGCGAGCAGGGCGTTGCGGACGGCGTGGCGAAAGATGACCCGGCCGCGGGGCAGGCCCTTAATGATCGCCGCGCGAATGTAGGGCGCGTCCATCACCTCGACCATGCTGGCGCGGGTCATGCGGGCCACGTAGCCCAGTTCCACCGCCGTCAGCGTCATCACCGGCAGAACGAGCAGGCTCGGCTGCCGGAAGAGCGCGTCGGCGCTGGTGAAAATGGCCACGGCGGGGACGACCTTGAGCCAGATGCCGAAGATGAGGATCAGGAAGATGCCGGTGACGAACTCCGGCGTGGCTGTCAGTGTCAGACCGACGATGGAGATGCCGCGGTCGAGGAGCGTGCCCTCGTTCGCGCCGGCCAGGATGCCCAGGGCCAGCGCCAGCGGCATGACCACGGCAAAGGCCGCCGCGGCCAGGATGAGCGAGTTGCGCAACCGGGGCAAGAGCGTCACGGCGACGGGCCGGCCGGTCTGCAACGACTTGCCGCCGTCGCCGCGCAACAGGCCCCGGCGCAAGGGGATATACTGCTGCGCCCCGTCCCCCTCGCGGCGCAGGCCGGAATCGGTCAGCACCCAGACCTCAGCTCCCTGTCCGCGCACCCACTTGACCGCGCTGCCGTCCTCGTTGACGCCCCAGAAGACCTCCACGCCGCTCTCGCCGCGCTGCCAGGCGACATCGGCCGGCGCGGTCGTCACTGTGCCGTCCGGCCCCAGCCGCAGCGCCAGCAGCTCGCCGTCTTGCAGCCGCCACTGTGTCGGCACGCCGTCGACATCGGCCCACCACAGCTGCTCGCCGGTGATGGGATTGACGGTCGTCACCAGTGGATGGCCCAACCGCGCCTCCGCCCGCCAGTCGCTGCCGACGAGCCAATCGAGGTAGCGCAGCCAGATGGGCGCGTCGAGGCCCAGTTGGGCGCGGTAAGAGGCACGCTGCTCCGGCGTGGCGAAGATGCCCAGTATCTTGACGGTCACATCGCCCGTCGCCACCTCCAGCAGCAGCCACAGCAACACCGAGACCAGGAACATGGTCACAATTGTTGACAGGACGCTACGGACAAGGAAGCGGGGCATGGGGCGGTGGGTCAGTGGTCAGTGAGTCAGTGGGCCGGTCGGCCGGGTTTTGCGCCCGGCCGACCGGCCGTCGTGGCCGTTTCATGGGCCACTTCGTGGGTCTGGCTAGAGGGTCTTGTCGTAGACCTCGTAGTAGAAGTCGAAGGCCGTCGGATGGGCCTCGATGCCCTCGAAGCGCTCGTGGGTGATGTTCCAGACGTTCTTCCAGTAGCTGTTGCCGATGGGGCCGCGCTCCTGCATGATGTCTTCGATCTGGCACATGATCTCGCGGCGCGCCTCCACGTCGAGGGTGGCCTCGGCCTGGCGCAACAGCGTCTCGAACTCGTCATCGTACCAGCGCGTCTCGTTCCATGCGCCGATGGCCTCCTTGATGTAGGCCAGCGGCAGCACCATCGTTCCCAGCGGCCGGTGCGTCCAGGCGGTGATGCCCAGCGGCACCTCCGTCCAGCGATTCCAGAAGCCGTCCGGCTCGGTGATGTCCAATTCGATGTCGAAGCCCGCGGCCAGAGCATCTTCCTGCAAGACCTGGGCGATCTCCGGCTCGTTCTGGTCGTTCTTGGTGGAAAGAACGACCTGGAGCGGCAACGTCAGACCCTTCTCGGCGGCGTACTCCTCCATCAGCGCGCGCGCGCCCTCCGGGTCGAAGGCGGGGATCGGCCGCTCGCAATACTCCGGGTGGATGGGGGCCACGTGGGCGTCAATCGACAGCACGCCCTCGCCGAAGTACGACAGTTGCAAGATCTTCTCACGGTTCTGCGCCATCTTCAGCGCCGTGCGCACGCGGTTGTCGTCCCACGGCTCCAGATCGACGCGCATCCGTAGGAGGAGGCATTGGGCCGTGCTGACGGAGCGCACGGCCAGGCCGGGCACGTCCTTCAGCGCCTGCCAGTCCGACGGCCGGGGGTCGTACATCGAGTCCACCTGCCCCGACTGGAGCGCGGCTACGGAGGCATCCTTGTCCAGGGCGACGTAGACCACTTCGTCTAGGTAGGGCAGCGGCTGACCGTCAGCCCCGTTGCGCCAGTAGTCGGGCCGGCGTTGGAAGACGGCGCGCACCCCCTCTTCATACTCCTTCAAAAGGAACGCGCCCGTGCCCACCGGCTGCTGGATGATGTCGCCGGCGAAGTTGCGGTGGAGGATGATGGCCGGGTAGTGGAAGAGGTGCTCCGGCACGCCAATGTTGGCCGATTGTAGGTGCAGGCGGATGTGGTAGTCATCGACCTTCTCCACGTCCTGAATCCCGCGCAAGTAGGACAACAGGCCCAGCATCGACGAGCCGACGTCGGGGTTGAGCCACTCGCCAAAGGTGAACATGACATCGTCGGCCGTCAGCGTGTCGCCGTTGTTGAAGGTCACGCCCTGCTTCAGATAGAGGTCCCACGTCTTCACGTCGTCACTGGCCTCCCAGCGGTCGAGGAGGTAGGGGCGGGTGATGTTGTCGCTGCCGGTCTCGGTCAGGTATTCGCCGAACTGGCGCACGACGTTAGCGCCCTCGTTCCAGGCGATGCGCGCCGGATGGTCGAGCAACTGCAAGCCCATGGCCTTGATGATCGTGCCGCCGCGGCGCGGGCCGCCGGCGCTGGTGTCGGCCGGCGCGGTTGCGGCGGCG
>JAIBAS010000293.1 GCA_019695075.1 Promineifilum sp.
CCGCCGGACGCGCCCCGCCCTCGCCCCATGCCCCGGCCGAAGGGCGCGGCCGAACCGCCGCGCTACTACGCCTACAAGTCCGGGCCGCTGTTCGCCTGCGGCATCAATGGCAACCAGCCCTGCGCCTGGGGCGGGGCCAAGGTGCTGCTGGCCTTTGGCTTGCTGCCGGCGGCGCGGCGCACGCCGCTCATCGACGACGCCATCCACCAGGGCGCGGAGTACCTGCTCAGCATCGACCCGGCCACGGCCGGCTGGCCCAGCTACTACACCGGCAAGCCCAGCACGAGTTGGTGGAAGTTCGGCTTCCCGGTCTTCTACGTGACCGACATCCTGCAAGTGGTCGAGGCGCTGGTGGGGCTGGGCTATGGCGACGACCCGCGACTGGCCAACGCCCTGGCGCTGATCGCCGGCAAAGCCGACGCCGCCGGCCGCTGGTCGTTGGAGTATGACTACGCCGGCAAGATGTGGCCGGGCGTGGAGTTCGGGGCCAAGCGGCAGCCCAACAAGTGGGTGACGATCCGGGCGCTGCGGGCGTTGGCGGGGCGGGTGGTGGCCGCGCCCGCCGCGGCTGCCGTCGCCAACGCCTGAAACGCAGACCGGGCGGCGGCCGGGACGGTTATCCGTCTCGGCCGCCGCCCGGTTGGTCTACGGGGCGCGGCGTGGGGGCTTACTTATGCACCGGGTCGAACGCATCCACCTTCGGGAAGCCGGCCGCGCTGGCGTCGAAGACCTTGGCCCATTGAGCCGCCGCGGGGTCATAGCGCGGGATGTCCTCGTCGACGTAGGCGATGCCAGCCACACCCGCCGCTAGACTGACCTTAGCCAAAAAGCAGAGGACGAGAGGCGGCATAAGATCAGTGAGCGATACAGGAAGTGATACAGTCGCGTTGCCGGGTGCGCCGTTCTGGGCGACAATCGGGCGCTCATGGACGAGTACCTGACCCTGCTGCGGCGCAACCCCAACTTCCGCAACCTCTGGCTGGGTAGCGTTGTCTCGCAGCTGGGCGACTGGTTTAACGTCATCGCCGCGGCGGCGATCATCAGCCGCGTGACCGACAGCGGCGCGGCGCTCAGCTTCCTGTTCGTCAGCCGCTTTCTGCCGCTGTTCCTGCTCAGCCCGGTCGCCGGCGTGCTGGCCGACCGCTTCGACCGCCGCCGCATCCTCATCCTCTCCGACCTGCTGCGCGGCGTCACCGTCCTTGGCTTCCTGCTGATCCGCGACGCCGGCGACATCCCCCTCTTCTACCTGCTGACGGTCATCCAGTTCAGCCTCAGCGCCCTGTTCACGCCGGCGCGCGGCGCGGTGGTGGCCAATATCGTGCCTGCGGGCGAGCTGGTGGCCGCCAATGCCCTCGACAGCCTGACGTGGAGCACAATGCTGGCCCTGGGTGCGTTCCTGGGCGGTGTGGTGGCGGCCCTCTTCGGCGCGGAGACGGCTTTCGTGGCCGACGCGCTGTCGTTCCTGCTGTCGGCCTATTTCATCAGCCGCGTCGTCGTCGGCCGCGCCGCCGGGCAGCCGGCCGCTCGCGCGGCCGAGAGCGCCCCCGCCGGCCGCTTCGCCTTCCTCGATGGCTTCCGCTACCTCTGGCGCGAGCCGTTCATCCTCGGCATCGCCCTGGCCAAGGCAGGCGGCTCGCTGGTCTGGGGGGCCATCAACGTGCTGGAGATTCGCTACGCCTATGACCTCTTCCCGCTGCCGGGGGCCGGTCGGCTGGGCATCGCCGACGCGGGCACGGCCACGCTGGGCCTCATCTACGTCGTGGCCGGGGTGGGCACGGGCGTCGGGCCGCTGCTCATGCGCCGCTGGCTGGGCGACGCGCCGCGGCGGTTGGTGGCCGGCGTCAGTCTCGGCTACGTGGCCATGACCGTGGGCACGGCCTGGCTGGCGACCGTTGGCGGCGTGGGTGGCCTGCTACTGGCCACGGTCGTGCGCACCCTGGGCACGGGCACGCTGTGGGTTTTCTCCTCGGCGCTACTGCAAACCATCGTGCCCGACCGCTACCGCGGCCGCGTCTTCTCCTTCGAGTTCGCCGCCCTGACCCTGACGCAATCCATCTCCACCCTGGCCGCCGGGGCGATGATCGACCGCGGCGGGCTGGCCGTGGCCGGGGTCATGGGCGTGCAGGCGGCCGTCTCGCTGGCGACGACGGCGCTGTGGGCGCTGTTCCATCTGCGCCATCGCGCCATCCTGCGTAGCGGCGGCCTGCCCCTGCGCGCCGCCGCCGGCCCCAGCGCCGTGCCGCAGCTGCCGGAGTAGGGGGGCACTGGCCACGATTCCCTCACCGCGTTATCATACCGCCATGACGCCTCTGTATCGCGAAGAGCAACTCTACCGCGAGTTGCCGCCGTTCACCCTTCTGGTCGTCGTCGGGACGATCTTTGGCTGGTTGCTGGTTGTCTGGGCCGGGCTGCTGGGGCGGCCGCTCGGGCGGGCCGAGTTGCCCCTGCCGGTGACGCTGGCCATCGGGCTGCCGCTGGGCATCCTCTTGCCCCTGGCCTACGGCCGCCTGCGTATGACCACCGAGGTCTTCACCGACCGCGTCGTCGTCCGCAACGGCATGAGCAGCAACCTGACGCTGCCCTTGGCCAACGTGGTCGATGTGGTTGTGCGCACCGACGACATCCGCGGCGACTACAATCCGCGCAACATCGGCGCGGTCAGCAACACGCGCGTCGCCTACGTGGTCGATGCCGTGCAGGGCGTCCAGTTGGAGGCGCGCGACGGCCGCCTGTTCCTCATCGGCTCCCGGCAGCCGGAGGCCCTGGCGGCGGCGCTGGCGGCGGCGCGTGGCCAACCGGCCGCGCCCGAACGAGGGTAACATGAAAGCGACACACCCGGTGCTGTTTCATGAGGTCCAGCGGTTCCGCGACGTCTGGTGGGTCATGGTGTTGGTCTTTGGCCTGGCCGCCGTGCAGTGGTGGATTTTCCTGATGCCGATCCTGACCGGCGCGCCCGTGGGCAACAACCCCGCGCCCGACGCCGTGGCCCTGGTCTTCTGGCTGCTGTTCGGCGTTGGCCTGCCGGCCTTCTTCCTGGCGTTGCGATTGGAGGTCGATGTCTACCCCGACGCGGTCGCCATCCGCTACGCGCCCCTGTTTGAGCGAACCATCGCCCGCTACGAGATCGCCGTGGTCGAACTGCGTCGCTACGGGCCGATACGCGAGTTCGGCGGCTGGGGCATTCGCGGCTTTGGCGGCCGGATCGCCTACAACGTCCGCGGTAACGAGGGTGTCGAACTGACCCTGACCGACGGCCGGCAGGTGCTCATCGGCTCGGGTCGGGCGGAGGAGTTGGCGGGGGCGATTAGTTCGATTGTGTAAGTAGGTGGGGAAGAGAAGAAACTAACGCCAAGGCACAAGGACGCCAGGAAGATGCAGGCCGCCGGCCTCGGCCGGCGATGTTGAGTAGCCCGGTTGCCTTTAGGTCCGGGCGGCCCGGTCGAACTGACCGCCCCCAAGCGACCAGGCCGAACAGACTATCTCATTGATTTGCATACCCCCGCCCTGGATCATTCCAACCTATTAACTATGCAAAGGGTATTCCTGCTGCCTCTCCTTTTGCTCCTGGCCGCCTGCGCGGGGCGCGAGCTGGACGCGGTGGCCATCGTGGCCACGGCCACGGCCGCGCCGGCCACCGCGCTGCCTTCGCCCTCGTCCACGCCCCCCGCCCCCACGGCCACGACCGCCCCCTCGCCCACGGCGACAGCGACGGCCACGGCCACCGTGACGCCCAGCCCCACGCCCACGCCGGAACACCCGCTGATGATCGAGGTCATGCGCCGCCAGAGCTACCCCGGCAGCGAACTGACCATCGAGCGCACGCTGGAGCCGGGCGAGAACTACGACCGCACCATCGCCTCCTACCTGTCGGAGGGCAACCGCATCTACGCCCTGCTGACCGTGCCCTGGGGCGCGCCGCCGCCGACCGGCTGGCCGGTCATCATCTTCAACCACGGCTGGATTCCGCCGGAGGAGTACGTCACCGAGTTGCGTTATGTCGAGTACGTTGACTACATCGCCCGCAGCGGCTACATCGTCTTCCGCAGCGACTACCGCGGCCACGGCAACAGCGAGGGCGAGGCGGGCATGCCCTATAGCTCACCCGGCTACACCATCGACGTGCTCAACGGCATGGCCGCCGTGCTGACCCGCGCCGACGCCGATGCCAACCGCGTGGGCATGTGGGGCCACAGCATGGGCGGCTACATCACCCTGCGGGCGATGGTCGTCAGCGACCGGATTCGCGCCGGGGTCATCTGGGGCGGCGTCGTGGGGCCATACCCGGACCTGTTCCAGCGCGGCGCGGTGCTGACGCCGCCGGCATCCACGCCGCCAGCATCCACGCCGCCCGTGTCCACGCCCGGCGAGACCCCGACAGTCACAGGCGCGCCCTCCCCGGCGGCGGCCACGCCCACGCCCGCCTTCCGCCGCGGCCGCTGGTGGGGCGACATGGCCGCGATCTACGGCACGCCGGAGGAGAACCCGGCCTTCTGGGCGTCCATCTCCGCGCCCAGCTTCGTGGCCGGGATCTCCGGCCCCGTCCAACTCCACCACGCCATTACCGACGACACCGTGCCCTGGGCGGCGTCGCAATCCCTCTACGACGCCATGACCGCCGCCGGCGTGCCCGTGGAGCTATACCTCTACGACAACGACAGCCACGACATCGACAACAACTTCTACACAGCCATGCGCCGGACGGTGGAGTTCTTCGACCGGTATGTGAAAGAAGGGGCTAGGGATTAGGGGATAGGGGCTAGGGAAGAGCGCTCTTCCCTAGCCCCTAATCCCTAGCCCCTAGTCCCTATCGCGGGCGGTCGCGGCCGCCGCTCACCGTGAGGGCGATGGGCATGTAGAGGGCGAAGGTCACGGACGTGTCGTAGGTCACGCTGTTGTCGGTTGAGGTCGAGGCGGTGTTGTCGTTGCCGGCCGCGTCGCGGGCCACGGCGGCGGCGACGGTGGCGATCACCGTGCCGTCGCCGGTCATGTCGCTGACGGCCACGTTGTAGACCGCGGCGCTGATGGGGGTCACGACGGCCGTCGTCGCCCCGGCCGTGCCGCTGAAGGTCACGTCGTCGCCGACGAAGCCGCTGACGGCCTCGCTGAAGACGACGGTGAAGTGGATGGGGCCGGCGGCGGTGGGGTCGGTCTGGCCGGCGGCCTGGTTGATGACGACGCTCGGCGCGACGGTGTCAATCGTCCAGGTGTGGGCGGCCGGGGTGGTGTCGGGGTTGCCCGGCGGGCTGACGGCGCGCACCTCGAACGTATGCGCGCCGTCGGCCAGGTTGGTGTAGTCATGAGGGCTGTTGCAAGGCTGCCACGCGCCGCCGTTGAGACGGCAATCGAATGTGGCCGCCGTGTCGGGGCTGTCGAATTCAAAGGTGGGGTCGTTGCCGTTGGTCAGCGGGGGTGGGGCGTTGGTGATGTTCGTCTCTGGCACGTAGGGGCCATAGGGGCCGGCGTGGTTGCCCGCCTGGCTGAGGTCGTTGTCGCCCCAGCACTCGACCGCGCCGGCCGGCGTCAGGGCGCAGGTGTGGCCGCCGCTGGCGCTGACCTGGGTATAGGGGCCGGCGTGGTTGCCCGCCTGGCCGAAGTCGTTGTTGCCCCAGCACTCGACCGCGCCGACCGGCGTCAGGGCGCAGCTGTAGTTGGCGCCGGCGCTGACCTGGCTGTAGGGGCCGTCGTGAGTGTCTATCTGGTCTTTGGTGCTCCAGCACTCGACCGCGCCGCCCGGCGTCAGGGCGCAGGTGTGGAAGTTGCCGCCGCTGACCTGGGTGTAGGGGCCGTCGTGGATGCCCGCCTGGCCGTCGTTGTCAAAGCCCCAGCACTCGAGCGCGCCGGCCGGCGTCAGGGCGCAGGTGTGGTAGCCGCCGGCGCTGACCTGGGTATAGGGGCCGGCGTGGGTTCCCGCCTGGCCCGCGTCGTTCCAGCCCCAGCACTCGACCGTGCCGGCCGGCGTCAGGGCGCAGGTGTGGAAGGCGCCGGCGCTGACCTGGCTGTAGGGGCCGGCGTGGGTTCCCGCCTGGTCGAATTCATTGGCGCCCCAGCACTCGACCGTGCCGGCCGGCGTCAGGGCGCAGGTGTGGACGTTGCCGGCGCTGACCTGGGTGTAGGGGCCGGCGTGGGTTCCCGCCTGGCCGAACTCGTTCTGGCCCCAGCACTCGACCGCGCCGGCCGGCGTCAGGGCGCAGGTGTGGTTGTGGCCGGTGCTGACGATCTCCGTCGGGCCGGTGGGGGCCACGGTGAGCGCCACTGCCGGGCCGGGACGCAGCCCCAGCAGCCCCAGCAGCACCGCTAACAGGGCCAAAGCCACGCCGGCCGGCCATCGAGCGGGGGAAAAAGGCGCGGGAACCTTATTGCCGGAGAACGAATCAGGGGCGAAAGCGAACCGGTTAACCATTGACCAACTCCTGCCGGGCCAGATTGGCCGAATACACTGCGCGTTGGAACGCGGAAGGAGCCGTGCATTCATGCTACCCAGCTCCTTCCTCGATCGACAGTATAAGGCTGATCAACCCCCTGTCAATATGTCGTTTGTCTGGATTGTTCCTTCCCGGCCGCTGCTCGATGGCGCGGCGGGCGATGTCGCGGAAGTGCAGCGGCTGGTTGTCGGCCTCAAGGACGGCTTGCGCGGTGGAGAGGTAGTCCATGCGTGTCAGTTCCAACGTGGCGGGTAGTGTTGACGATCTATTGTAGCGCAATCACACTACGTGGCAGAAGCGAATAGGAGTGATGCCAGGGAACGTGGACCTCAGAGGTCTCAGAAGACCTCTGAGGTCGGGGAGCGGCCGAACCTCAGCCTGAACGCAAATTCGATCTTTACCCCTCTCTTCGCCACCCCCCACGTGGCGACCAAACCACGGCGCAACGCTATATCTTCCCTCCACGAACGCCATTCCAGAAGGCACAAACTCGTCTCCGTGCCCCATTTTGTCACCGTCGTCCGGATGCAAGGTGTCAAACACCCGACGGCCCACCCATCTTCACTATGCGAATAGGCTCGACCGGGGCCAGTTATTTGTTATGAGTTACTAATAAGCAAATGGCCAGCATTTGGAGGGGATTCTCTCTGGAAAGCGTGGTGGTGGAGGGCCGGCCCGCCCTGCCCGGCGGCCGTACTGGGCGTTTTCTTGGCTGGGGCATGGAGGTCAGTCGTGGAAATGGTCTGTTCGACCGCGTCCGCCCAGAGGCGATCTGTTCAACCGCGTCCGCCCGGGCCTAATGCAATTTAGCAAAATAATGCGGCTATCGCGCTCTGCCCCGGCGGATCAATCCGCCGGCTGCTAAACCAAACGCGCTGAAGCGCGTTGCCAGAGTGGGCCACGCCTCTGAAACCGGTTTTAGGACATTAACAAAATAATCTCCATATCGGTTACACTACTACTACCGGAAGAGATAGCAACCGGAGGTGAGCGATGAAACCGCGGCAGGTGACATTGTCGGCAGCGCAGGTGGCAGAGTTG
>JAIBAS010000528.1 GCA_019695075.1 Promineifilum sp.
CGGCCGCCCGCCTCTCCTGGCTGGCGCGGGCGACGCGCACGCGCGACCTGGAGCGGGCCATCGTGGGCATCGCCCTGGCCGCGGCCGTGTCCATCCTGACCTTCCGCGTGGCCCAGCCCTACGCCTTCACCGACGCGCAGATGGTGCGCGACCAGGCCATCGCCGCGACGGGCCAGGAGCCGAGCGCTTTCATCGTCGCCATCAAGTCGGTCATCGGCCTGAACCCCGCCTTCCTGAGCAACATGGCCGAGATCCAGCGGCTGCAAGCGCCGGAGGCGTCCTTCCCCCCGGCAACGCAATGGGTCGATCGGCCGGCCATCTTCTTTCCGCTCAGCAACATGCTGCTCTACGGCATGGGTATCACCGCCGGGCTGTTCGCCTGGTTCGCCGTTTTCTGGGCAGCGTGGCGGTCGCTGGGCAGCGCGCGCCGCGCCGCGGCCGGCGGCGCGGACTGGCCGCTGCCTGAGTGGATGCTCCACGCCATCCCACTGGCGTGGACGCTGCTCTACTTCTTGTTCATGGGCACGCGCTGGGTCAAGTCGGTGCGCTACTTCCTGCCGATCTACCCGACGCTGTTTGTGCTGGCCGGCTGGGCCATCGTCCAGTTGTGGCTGTGGGCCAGACGACCATCGCCCGCGCCGCGCCGGCGCGCGGCGGCCGTGGCCGCGTTGGCCGCGCTGATCGTCCTGCCAAGCCTGCTGTGGGCGGTGATGTATACCAACGTCTACCGCGAGCCGATGACGCGCATCGCCGCCTCGGCATGGATTTACGACAACGTGCCCAGCGGGGCGACGCTGCTCTACGACACCGCCGACGGCCGGGCCGAAGAGCTAAACCTGCCGCTGAAGGGCATGGAGTTCCAGCTCGACGGCCCGCCGCTATTCCTCGACTTCACCATGCCCGAAGACGGCACCATCCGCGCCCTACGGCTCAACTACCTGAGCGACCCCGACTTCGACGCGGGCGAAGCAGCCGACGATACGGAGACGCTGCGCGTCATCCTGGGCGAGGGCGCGCCGGTCGACCAGCCGCTGCAACTGGACGGCGAGCGACGGGCGGTGGTCATCCCCCTGGCGGCCACGCCGGCGGCGGCCGACGCGCCCATCCACCTGACCCTTCAGGCCGGGCCGGGTGGCCCCATTCGCGCCGGGACGAGCCTGCTGGTCAACGAAGGGTGGGACGACCTGCTGCCGGTGGGGATGGACGGACGCAACGCCTACGGCGGGTACTACACCGAAGTGACCGGCGGCCAGCGGCCGGTGACCGACCCCGACAGCCCGGAGAAGCGCGAACAGGTCATCGCCTGGCTGGACGAGGCCGACTACATCATGATCAGCAGCCAGCGGGCCATGTGGAGCCTGCCGCGCATGCCGCTGACCTACCCGATGATGCTGCGCTATTACGAAGGGCTGTTCAGCGGCGAGTTGGGCTTCGACCTGGTGGCCCAGTTCCACGAAAACACGCACCTGGGGCCGCTCTACGTCAGCGACACGTCGGCGCAGGTGAGCTGGGGCGAGCCGCCGGCCGTCGGCTGGCCGTCGCCGAGCGAGCTGGCCGCCGAAGAGGCCTTCAGCGTCTACGACCACCCGCCGGTATGGATCTTTGCCAAGAACGACCGCTATAGCAGCGAGAACACGCGCCGCATCCTGGAGAGTGTTGACCTGAGCCAGGTGCGCGTCATGAACCCGCTGGAGGCGACGCGGGCCACGGGCGGCATGATGCTGTCGGCCGCCGACCGGGCCGCGCAGCAGGCCGGCGGAACATTCAGCGAGGTCTTCGACATCGATGGCGCGCTGTCGCGCCAGCCGTGGCTGGCGGCCGTCGTCTGGGCGTTGGCGGTCATCGCCATCGGCTGGATCGCCTTTCCGCTGGCCTACACCGCCCTGGGCGGCCTGCCCGACCGGGGCTATGGCCTGTCGCGGGTGCTGGGGCTGCTGGTGGTGTCGTACCTGCCCTGGCTGGCGGCAAGTCTCAACTGGCTGCCGCACACACGCAGGACGCTGCTGCTGGCCCTCGTGGCCCTCTTTGCCGTCAGCGCCATCCTGTTCGCGCGGCGGCGGGGCGAGATGCTGGCCTTCGTGCGCCGGCGGTGGCGCTACATCCTCGGCGTGGAGTTGCTGGGGCTGGCCCTCTTCGCGCTCATGGTCGCCATCCGCCTGGGCAACCCGGACGTGTGGGATGTCATCTGGGGCGGCGAGAAGCCGATGGATCTATCGTACCTGACGGCGGTGATGCGCTCGACGACCTTCCCGCCCTATGACCCGTGGTTCGCCGGCGGCTACCTGAACTACTACTACTACGGTTTCGTCTTCGTCGGCGCGCTGGCCAAGCTGCTGGGCGTCATGCCGGCGGTGGCCTATAACCTCATCCTGCCGATGCTGTTCAGCATGATCGGCGTGGCCGTGTTCAGTCTGGCGCATGGGCTGGTGGTGGCCGGTGGCCAGTGGGCAGTGGTGGCTCGGAAGCCGGCCAGTGGTCAGTGGTCAGTGGACAGTGGCCGGCGGCAGGCAGCAACCCGGAAGCCCGTTGTTGCCGGATTGGTGGCCGTGGCCCTGGCGCTGCTGCTGGGCAATCTGGCCGAGCCGACGGTGGTGGCCGACGCCTGGTACAAGGCCGGCACGCCGTCGCTGGAGGAGTTGCCGGTCATCGGCGGCGCGGCGCGGACGCTCGACGGCGGCCTGAAGGTCCTCAGCGGCGACCCCGCGCCCATCTACCCCGGCGACTGGTTCTGGACGGCCTCGCGGGCCATCAACGCCGACGAGGGCGAAGTGCAGCCCATCACCGAGTTCCCCTTCTTCACCTTCCTCTACGGCGACCTGCACGCGCACATGATCGCCATGCCGCTGAGCATGCTGGCGCTGGGCTGGGCCATTAGCCTCGCCCTCTGGGGCGAGCGACGCTCGGCCGCTAGGCGCGCGGCCATCGGCGACGGCGCGCACAAGTCCGCGCCCCAGCTCTATCCCCTATCCCCTATCCCCTATCCCCTATCCCAGAGGCCGGGCGTGTGGGCCTGGCTGGTCGGCGCGCTGGCCATCGGCGTCCTGCGGCCGACCAACACCTGGGACTGGCCGACGTACATGCTGCTCGGCGTCGTGGCTATCGTTTTCTACATGCTCCAGACCGAAGGGCCGAACCTCCGCGCCCTGGGCAAGGCGGCGTTCCTGGCCGTCGTTCTGTTCGGCCTGTCGGCCCTGGCCTTCCTGCCCTACACGGCCAATTACGGCGCGGCCTACTCGTCGGTGTCGCTCTGGCCGGGGTCATACACCCACGTGTGGAACTTCCTGCTCGTCCACGGGCTGTTCCTGCTCTTCGTCGTCACCCATCTGGCGCGAGAGTTGCGGGCGTGGACGGCGACGTGGACTGAAGAGGGCAAGCGACGCCTGGAGCCGCTGGGCCGGCCGCTATTGCTGGCGGCGGGGCTGTTCGTCGTCCTGTGCGCGGCCCTGCTCATTCGCGGCTACTGGATCGCGCCGGTGGTCTTGCCGCTGCTGGCGGCCAGCGGGCTGCTGGCGCTGCGGCCGGGGCTGCCGGCGGCGCGGCGCGTGGTGCTGGCGCTCATGGCCGCGGCGTTGGGGCTGACACTCATCGTCGAAATCGTCGTGCTCGATGGCGACATCGGCCGCATGAACACCGTCTTCAAGTTCTATCTGCAAGTGTGGCTGATGCTCAGCATCGCCTGCGGGCCGGCGGCCGTATGGGCCTGGCCATCCATCCGCCAGACGCGGCGGCTGCGGCTGGTGTGGCAGACGGCGCTGGGGGTGATGCTCTTTGCCGCGGCGCTCTACCCACTGCTGGCCACGGCGGCCAAGTGGGGCATCCGCATGAACCCGGACGCGCCGACCACGCTCGACGGCGCGGCTTTCATGCCCACTGTCGAGTATGGCGATACCGACTACGCCGGCCAGAGCCGCACCGTGCGGCTGGTCGAGGACATGGGGGCCATCGACTGGCTCCAGCGCAACGTGCAGGGTTCGCCCGTGGTCATGGAAGCCCACGGCAGCAATCCCTATCGCTCCATCGCCTCGCGCATCGCCATGTACACCGGGCTGCCGACGGTCGTCGGCTGGGACTGGCACCAGCGGCAGCAGCGGGCGGTCGCGCCGGACACGCTGGTGTCCAGCCGTATCGCCGACGTGAACACCTTCTACAACACCTTAGATGTGGACGTGGCGCGGAACATCCTGGCCCGCTACGGCGTCGAATACATCGTCGTCGGCTCGCTGGAAAACACCTACTACTGGCCGGAAGGGCTGAGCAAGTTCGAGCCGATGGTGGCCGACGGCACGCTGGCCGAGGTTTATCGCGACGATTTCGCGCGCATCTATAGAGTTACGAATTAGGAATTACGAATTAGGAATGAACCGGCCCCTGGCCTACTGACCTACTGTTCACTGTTCACTGTCCACTAGCAAGAGATGAACGAACCATGCCCCTGACCGATATTCTCTCCGCCGTGCGCTGGTGGGCCGTCCTGACGCTGCTGGGACTGGTGGCCTGGCCGCTCATCTTCACGCTGTTGCGCCCGCTGGCCGACCGGGGTTACGCCTTCGTCAAGATGGCCGGGCTGCTGCTGGTCAGCTACGTTTTCTGGCTGACCGGGAGCCTGGGGCTGGCCGATAACAACGGCGGCGGCATCCTGTTGGCGCTGGCCGTCGTCGGCGGGGCGTCGTGGCTGGCCTACCGGCGGCGGCCGGCGGGCGACACTGGCCTGCGCGAATGGCTGCGGGCCAACCGGAGCGCGGTCGTGGCCGCCGAGCTAGTGTTTCTGCTCGTCTTCGCCCTGTGGGTGTGGGTGCGGGCACAGAACCCGGCCATCGCCAACACCGAGAAGCCGATGGAGTTCGCCTTCCTCAACGGCGTGACGCTCAGCCCGACCTTCCCGCCGCTCGATCCGTGGCTGTCGGGCTACGGCATCAGCTACTACTACTTCGGCTACGTGATGACCTCGCTGCTGGCCCGGCTGGCGGTCGTGCCGACAGCGGTGGCCTTCAATCTGGCCATCGCCTGGCTGGTGGCGGGGACGGCGGTGGGCGCGTTTGGCGTCGTCTATAACCTCGTCGCCGGGGGGGGGATTAGAAATTCAGAGCAGAGTCAGGTCGAAGCTGACACCCGCCGCCCGCCAGCCATTGCGCGACGGGCGGTCACCCTGGGCGTCATCGCCGCGCTGGCCGTGCCCCTGGCCGGCAACATGCAGATCGGCCTGGAAGTGCTGCACGGCAATGGCATTGGCGCCGACGGCTTCTGGCAGTGGCTCGACGTGCGCGACATCAGCGGCCCGGCCGATAGCGACGGCGTACCGCGCTACCAGACCAGCGAGTGGTGGTGGTGGCGCACGTCGCGCGTCATCCACGAGTACACCCTGGCCGGCCGGGCCGAGGAAGGCCTGGAGCCAATCGTCGAAGTGCCCGCGTTCAGCTACGTCCTGGGCGACTTGCACCCGCACGTGCTGGCCCTGCCGTTCGCCTTCCTGAGCCTGGGCGTGGCCCTGGCGTTGTGGCTGACAATTAGGAATCAGGAATTAGGAATTAGGAGTGAAGAGGAGGGCGGGCTGGGCTGGCTGAGGGGGACAATTAGGAATGAAGAGGTGGGCTGGCCGCTGTGGCTGCTGACGGCGCTGGTGCTGGGTGGGCTGTCGTTCCTCAACACCTGGGACGTGGGCATCCACCTGTTCGTCGTGCTGGGCGCGTTCTTCCTGGGCGGCTGGCGGCGACAGGGGCACACGCGCGGGCTATGGGGCCAGGCGGCGCTGCTGGCGGTATTGTTGGCCGCTGCGGCCTTTGTGCTCTACCTGCCGTTCTATCTGGGCTTTCGCTCGCAGGCCGGGCCGCCCTTCCTGTTGCCGATGCTGATGCGGCCGACGCGCCTGGCCCACTACGCCATCATCTTCGGCCTGCCGCTGGTGGCCATCTCTGTCTTCCTGGTCACGCTGGCGGCGCGGCGGCGCTTTCGCCACTGGCAGACGGGGGTGGGCGCGGCCGCGGCGGTCGTCGGTGGGCTGTTCCTGCTGATGCTGCTCCTGCTGTGGGTCGTCGCCGCCAGCCAAGGCAGCAGCGGTACGGTCAGCAATCTGGCCAACGAGCTGGGGCTGAGCCTGCCGGCGCGGCCGGACGGGGCCGTGGCCCTGGGCTGGGGGCTGCGGGCGGCGGCGGCGGTCTTGCCGGCGTGGCTGGCGGCGCGAGCGGCGTCGCCGTGGCTGCTGCTGCTGCTCTTCGGTCTGCTGGCGCTGGTCGTCATGGCCCTGCGGTCGGCCGTCGAGGAAGCTTCTTCCCTCACCCCCCAGGAGAGAGCCGCCCCCGCCTGGGCCGAACACCCGACGCTGCCCTTTGCCCTGCTGCTCATCCTGACCGGCGTGCTGCTGACGCTGGGGCCGGAGTTCGTCTATCTGCGCGATAACTTCGGCGTGCGGCTGAACACGACCTTCAAGTTCTACTATCAGGCCTGGGCCATGTTCGGCGTGGCCGCCGTCTTCGCCCTCGACTATCTGCTGGCCACGCGACAGCGGGGCGGCCAACGGCTGATCGCCGTCGGCACAACGGCCGTCTACGTGACCCTGCTGGCTGTGGCCCTGCTGTTCCCGTTCTACGCGGTGCAGTCGCGGGCGGCCGAGTACCGCGGCCCGGCGCGCGATAGCACCGGCGCGCGGCTGGAGCGGCAGCCGGCCACGCTCGACGGGCTGGCGGCGCTGCAACGAGCCAACCCCAGCGAGTATGAGGCCCTGGCCTGGTTGCGCGACAACGCCGTGGTCTCCGGTGAAGCGCCGCCGGTGGTGCTGGAGGCGGTCGGCGGGCAGTACAGCGCCTTTGGCCGCGTCGCCGCCAACACCGGTTTGCCGACGGTGCTCGGCTGGGCGGGGCACGAATGGCAATGGCGCGGCAGCGATCACCCTGAGCCGGGTCGCCGTGGGCCACTGGTCGAGCAGATCTATAGCACGCCCGACCTGACCGCCGTCGCCGCCCTGCTAGATGAGCTGAACGTGCGCTACATCTACGTCGGCGACCTGGAGGCGGCTACTTACGGCGGGGTTGGCCTGGAGAAGTTCCGCGACCGGCTGGAGGTTGCCTTCGCCAATGACCGTGTTACGATTTACCGCTGGCAACCGGGTGAGCTGAACTAGGACATGACGAGCAAAGTGTTGGCGGAAACACAGGAGAGGCGCGTGGCCACGCTGCCCACCGCGCCGGGGCCTACCCCGAGCGACCACCCAACGGCTCTCAGGTCGTGGCGGACGGCCCTGACTATCGCCGACGGGGTCATGCTGCTCATTGTCGTCATTGCCGCCGTGGCCCGCCTGGTCAATCTGGGGGCGCAGCCGCTCTCGCCGACGGAGGCCGAGGCGGCGCTGGCCGGCTGGCAGTTCGCCCGCGGCATCCCCCTGACGGCCGCCCCGGCCAGCCCGGCCTACTTCACCCTCACCGGCCTGCTCATGAGCCTGGGCCGCGACGGCGACGCGGCGGCGCGACT